>CAXTRL010000031.1:2701-17294 GCA_964246575.1 uncultured Armatimonadales bacterium | reverse complement strand
TACGAGGACTTCGCAAACTATGAAACGAACTTGGACAAAACGCGCGGCCACTGCCGGCGCGATGACTGCCGGCATAATGCTGGCTGCGGCACACCCCGCATTCGCCGCCGACGCCCTGACGCCCGGCTACATTTGGATCGGTCAAGCCGCCGGAGGAACCGGCAACGGCGCGGGCGGAGCGGCAGGAAACGGCAATGGTGCAGGCGGAGCGGCGAACGGCGCAGGCGGCGGAGTCGGCACCGGGGGCAACGGCGCAAACGGAGGCACCGGCAATGGTGTCGGAGCCGGGGTCGGCGCAGCAGCCAACGGCGGCAACGGCGCTGGGGCAGGTAATGGAGCCGGCGCAAACGGCAATGGAACCAACGGCACAGGGGCTAACAGCAACGGAACCAACAACAACGGAACCAACAATGGCACGAACAACGGAGCCAACGGCAACGGAACCAATGGAAATGGCAACAACGCTAATGGAACTAATGGAAATGGAACTAATGGAAATGGAACTAATGGAAATGGGACGAACGGCAACGGCACAACCGGCGTCGGCAGCAACGGTTCCAATGGCAACGGCGGCGTAGGCTCCTCGCAAAGCGCCGCCGGAAACTCCGGCAATCAAGGCAGCCTGCCGCTGCGCGGAGCCAGCAGCGGGCCGCAGATTTTCAACCTCGCTCAAACAATTCAGGCGGCCCTGCAAAGCAGCGCCGATGTAGACATCGCTACCCGGAACGTCGAGATAGACCGCAAGCGGGCCGACGAAGCCGCCGCCGCTGCCCGGCCCAATGTCAATGCCAGCGGCCAGGCCACCCGCTTTGATCAGAAAACACAAGTTACTGTGGGTGCTGGTCCGCCCATTTTGGTCACTGGAACGCACGATGAGATCCTTCAGCTTGATGTGACCGACCGGCTTGACTTAACGGGACAAATTCGCGCTGCTGCCGGTCAGCTTCAGCTGCAAAGCCTCGCCGATGAGTTCACTCTCGGCTCCATCCGCAATGGGCGCATTCTGCGGGCGCAGACAATTTACTTTAACACGCTTCGCGCCCAGCATCAAGTGGATGTTTCCAGCGCGGCGCTGGCAAATGCCCAGCGGCAGCTTACCGATGCCACGAACCTGAGCGGCGCCGGAGTGGGGCAGCGGATTGACGTTCTGCGTGCTCAAACCCAGGTCGCGACTGCCGAGCAGGACCTAGCAACTGCCGAAAACAATTACGGCGTCGCACTCACCAGCTTCAATGACCTGGTCGGACGCCCGCTGAATGCGCCGGTGACGCTTCAAGACGCGCCGGGCGTTTCCATTGCCCAGCCGGTCACGGACTTCAGCCAGGTCGGTGCGCCGGACGCGAAAGCTGCCCCGCCGCTGCCGGATGCGCCCCAGGAAGTAGCCGCCATCAACATCCAGAACGCGCTGCAATATGCAAACCGGCAGCGGCCTGAAATCCTGCAAGCGCAGGTCAATGTCCGTGTCACGGAGGTCGGGGTCAAGCTGGCGCGGGCCGGTTTAGAACCGACGTTTAGTTTAACCGCCGCCGGGGATTATTATCCTGACACAAACTTTCAATTTGTCCGCAAGCGGACCGCCCAGATCACGGCGAATTTGAACATTCCGCTGTATGACGGCGGGGTGACGCGGGACCGGGTCCAGGAAGCGCATCTCAGCACGGACAACGCCCGAACCAGCCTGGCGTCCACCCGCTCCGATGTCGCGCTGGACGTCCGGCAGTCGTATCTGAATCTTGCGACGGCGGCCCAGCAGATCGGTGCGGCGAACGCCGCCTTGCAGTCCGCCGTTGCCGCCCGGCAGCTTGCTGAGATTAGGTATCAGGGCCAAGTCGGCACTTATTTGGAAGTAACGGATGCCCAGTCGGCGCTTGTCCAAGCGGAAAACAATCAAGTAGACGCCGTTTACAACTTTCTTGTGGCCCGCGCCCAGTTTCAAAACGCAATCGGCGCACCGCAAACCCGGTAACAGCAATTCAGTAACAGCAGTTTTAGAGGAAGGCACAACCATGGCAGACGATCCCCAGCCCCAAACACAAGGACAATCCCAGAGCGGCAAGACGGACGGCTTGAACGGCGCAATTGGCACCAACGGCCATGCGCCCGGCGCCGCCAAGTACCCCGCCACCGGCCCCGAGCCGCCGCCCGCCCATGACGGCAGCAAGTACGCTGAGAAAAAAGAAGAACCCAAGAAAGACGACCCAAAAGGCGGGCAGCCAGGCGGCGACCCCGCGCCGCAAAAGAAGCCGGTCAGCCCCCTGCGCCGCCTCATTACGTTTGCGATTATCGCGGCGGTTCTGGTTGCGGCGCTCATCTACGGCTGGTCCTACTACAAATATGCCCAAAGCCATGCCGGCACAGACGACGCCTATGTAACCGGAAATCTAGTCAACGTCAGCCCAATTATCAGCGGCACGCTGAACTCGCTGACGGTGGATGAAGGCAGCCCGGTCAAGAAGAACCAGCTCATCGGGCGCATTGAAGACAGCGGGCAGCGGGCGTCTTTGGCCCAAGCCCAAGCCGCATACCAATCGGCCCTCAGCCAGTTGCCCCAGGCTGAGCAGAATCTGGCGTACCAGCAGCAGGCAACGCAGGCCGGCATCCGCCGGGCGCAGGCCGAGCTTGCCGCCCAGCAGGCAAAAACCGCCGGCGCCCAGCAGCAGGTGCTTCTTAGCCGTAATCAGGTCTTGAACCAGGTGGCGCAGGCCCAGAGCCAGGTGGCGCAGGCCCAGGCGCAGGCCGCCCAGTATGATGCCCAGACGCAGACCGCGCGTTCTGCGGTTGCAACTCAGCAGCAGAATGTCGTCACGGCCAGACGTGCCGCCGATGCCGCCGACGCCCAAATCGCCGGAACGCAGGCGACGTTTGAGCGGGACCGGACGGATGAAGCGCGGTACGCAAAGCTTGTCAGCCAGCAGGCCGTCACTCAGCAGCAGTATGACGTGGCCCATGCCGCGACAGTGAATGCCGCGTCCCAGCTTGACGCCGCACGCTTCCAGGCGTCCCAGGCGCATTCCCAGGTAGACAGCGCCCGTGCTACCGTCGCGCAAACGCTTGACCAGCTTCGTGCCGCCGAGCGTGCGGCTCAGGCGGCGCATCAGAACGTGAATGTCGCTCGTGCCGGCCTCGGCGTCGCCCAAGCTAACGTCCGGCAGATCCCAATCCAGCAGTCCAACGTCTTGAACAACGTTGGGCAAAATGCCAGCGCTCAGGCGGACGTGTCTACGGCGCAGGCCGGCAACACTCAGGTCGCGCTGCGCCAAGCGGAGATCGTAACCGCACGGGCGAATGTAAAGTCGGCCTTGGCCCAGCTTCAGAACGCGCAGATTATTGAAAACGACACTTACTTGTATGCGCCGAACAACGGCACGGTTGTCAGGAAAGCGGTCAACATCGGCGCGTCCCTGTCGCCGGGCCAGACCATTGTCACGATCACCCAGGGCGACTATGCGTATGTGACCGCAAACTTCAAGGAAACCCAGCTTCGGAACGTCATGCCGAACGAATCGGCGGACATTGAAGTGGACACGTTCCCCGGCCTGATCTTTCATGGCTACGTTCAGAGCATCAACGAGGCAACCGGCGCAACGCAGGCGCTGCTGCCCCCGGACAACGCGACCGGCAACTTCACAAAAGTCGTCCAGCGCATTCCGGTACGAATTGAGTTCCGCCCGGCCAAGCCCGGTGAGGACCGAAAGTTCGCAACGGCCAACGACATCGACAACCTGCGCCAGGGCATGTCCGTCACGGCAACGATTGACACCAGCACCGGCCAGCACAAAAACTAAGCCGACCCGTCTCGTCTTTATCCGGCATGGGAGAGTCCCCCATGCCGGTTTCTTTACTTGTTATTTTTTGCTTAACACGCTTATTGGAAATAGGAACGCCTATATGTCTACGCAAGTTTTAGACCATCGCGGCCGCCGCCCGCTTCCGCCGTCCGGCAAGGACAGCGGCGGTTCCGGGGGCGGCGGTAACCCCAGCGGCGGGGGAGGAAATCCTGGCGGAGCGGCGGCGGCGGGAGCGCTGAACCCGCATCGCTGGATTATTTTGGTCGGCCTGATCACGGCGGCGATCATGGAAGTGCTGGACACGACCATTATCAACGTCGCGCTGCCCCAGATGGCCGGCAACCTCAACGCCACCATTGAAGAAATCGCCTGGGTTTCCACCGGCTATATTCTATCCAATGTCATTGTCCTGCCGATGACCGCCTGGCTCGGCCAGCGGTTCGGACGCAAGCGGTACCTCGTTTTTTCTATCGGCCTGTTTGTCTTTTCATCGTTCTTCTGCGGCACGTCCAAGACGCTGATTGAGCTTGTTTTTTGGCGCATCTTGCAGGGTGCAGGCGGCGCGGCTCTGCTGTCTACGGCGCAGGCAACGCTCCGGCAGATTTTCCCGCCCGCGCAGCAGGGGCTGGTCCAGACGCTTTTTATTCTGGGCATTGTCGTTGCCCCGACTTTAGGGCCGCTGGTGGGCGGGTACATTACCGACAACTACAACTGGCCCTGGGTCTTTTTCGTCAACATCCCTATTGGCTTAGTGGCCGCGTTCCTTGTCGGGACTTACCTGCACGATGCGCCGGGCGGCCAGAAGGCCGGCAAAATCGATCTAATCGGGATTGGCCTTCTGACTGTCGGCCTCGGCTCCTTGCAGTATGTTTTAGAGGAAGGTCAGCAGGACGACTGGTTCAGCAGCGTTGCAATCACCCGTCTTTCAATACTTGCAGGCATCAGCCTGTGCGCGATGCTGGCTTGGGAGCTTTCGCCGCGCAACAAAGCGCCGGTTGTTGACTTCCGAGTAATGAAAAACCGGGATTTAACGTCAGGGCTGGTGCTGTTTTTGGTGCTGGGTTTCGGCCTCTACGGCGGGCTTTTCATCTTCCCGCAGTTCACGCAAAATGTCCTGGGGTTCTCACCAACCGCAACAGGCTTGGTGCTGCTGCCGGGTGGCCTGGCGACAGCCGTTGCTGCCATGATGTGTGGCCGGATCAACAGTCTTCCCGGCCGCCCGGTTGACCCGAGGGCTTTGATTATCTTTGGCATGGCGTTCTTTATGGTTTCCATGTGGCAGCTTGGACATCTCAGCACGGCTTCCGGTGAGCCGGACACGCGCCTCGCCTTGATCATTCGCGGCTTTGGCCTTGGCTTCCTGTTTTCGACGCTGAACGGCGTCGTGTTTGCCTCGCTGAAGCCCCAGGAAGTGCAGCAGGCGTCCGGTTTGATCAACTTATCCCGCCAGCTTGGCGGCTCGTTTGGGATTGCGTTTCTGAACACCTACATTTATAATCAGAACGCCTACCACCGGGTAAACCTGGTGTCCAATTTCTACTCAGGGAACTCTCTTTATGACCAGCGCATTGCCGGCCTGACCGCCAACATGGTCTCGAACGGTATTAGCCTTTCCGATGCCCACAACGCGGCGCTGACTGCCTTGAACGGCATTGTCACGGCGCAGTCGGCGACAATGTCCTACAACGATGCGTTTCTTCTGCTTGGCATCTCCTTTGTTGTCGCTGTTCCAGCCGTGTTCCTGCTGCGGAAGCCGAAAGGCGCTCCGGCAGGCGGAGGCGGGGGGCATTAGCGAACCGGGATGGATTCTTGTAACATTCGCATCTGCCCCGGCGTATGGAATAATAGAATATGGATACTGCTAAAGGACATCATATGCCACACCGTCCGCTCTTGATCGGCGCCCTTGCCGCCGCGTTTTTATCTCCTCTTGCATCGCAGGCTGCCGTGAAAGCTGCTCCCGCCGTGAAAACTCATCCTGCTGTAAAGACTGCGGCGGAAGCTTCGCCGTTTGATGTTTCCGCCGCTGCGCTGCTGAAGTCCGCACCTGCCGCCGCCGCGTTCCCTGACGCCGCCGCAATCACGCTGCGCGATGAAAGCACGATCCACGTCAACAGCGACGGCACGAGCGTGGACGTGACCCATGAGACGTTTAAGATTTTCAACCAGCGGGCGCATGACAAAGCCGAGATTACAATCCCGTTTGACGCCGGGACCGAAACGATCACCAGCGTCCATGCCCGGACAATCAAGCCGAGCGGCGCAATTTTAACGGCTGCCGGAGGCGACATCCACACCAGCGCTCCATACTCGGAGTTCGCCATGTACGACGACGCCAAAGTCACGGGAATCTCGATGCCGGGCGTGGAAGACGGCGTGATTATTGACTATGTCTACACCCGCACCACCCACAAGTCCTTTCTGCCGAACCAGTACAGCGAAACATGGAGCTTCCGGGACGGAGTAGACCCGGTTGCGATGAGCAAGCTGACGCTGACCGCGCCGGCTTCCATGCCAATCAACACGCTGCCGCGAAACGCTGCCGCGATGACTGCGACCGTGACGCCGTCGGCGAATGGCGCACGCAAAACGTATGTCTGGAAGATGACGGATTTAGGCACGATTATCCCAGAGCCGATGATGCCGCCGGCTTATACGTTCCTGCCGTCCGTCGAAATATCGACGATTCCCTCGTGGCAGGTCATCGCCCGCTGGTATCAAGGGCTGGCAGCCGGGCAGATGGCCGTATCGCCGGAAATCAGGGACACCGTCAAAACGCTGACCGCCGGCAAGACCACCGATACCGACAAAGCGCGGGCTATCTACTACTGGGTGGAAGGCCAGACCCGGTATGTGGCGCTTGAGCTGGGCTTGTCCGCGTTCCAGCCCCACCCTGCTGCCGACGTCTGCCGCAACCGCTACGGCGACTGCAAAGACATGGCGACCCTGCTGCTGACCATGCTGCATGAAGCGGGCATCAAGACCGCCTGGCCGGTGCTGCTCGGCGCGGACAGCACGCAGACGGTGGACCAGTATTTGGCCGCGCCGACATTCTTCAACCACGCCATTGTCCGGGCTGATATTGACGGCAAGCCGTATTGGTTTGACTCCACGGCGGCCATGTGTCCCTTCGGCACGATCCCTGGCGGCGACCGGGGCGTGGATGCGTTCGTGATTCGCGATGGTGCCGGCAGATTTGAGACGATTCCGCTGGGGACCCCGGAGCAAAACAGCGAGACGACCACAACGACCGTGGACCTGCACGCGGACGGCAGCGCGGAATGCAAGACGACCATGAGCCTGAGCGGCGACAACGGCCTCGGCGCACGGCTCTCGTTTCGCGGCCTGGAAGCGTCCCAGCTTAAGCCGGGATTTCAGAACATGGTCAGCGGGTTCAGCCCGACGGCGTCGCTGCTGGATTATTCGCTGTCACCGCTGGCTGACCGCGACCAGCCGGTCGCGATTGGCCTGACTTACCACGCGCCGCTGTGGGCGACCCGAACCGGCCACCTGCTGATTATTGACGGCAAGAACATGTCCAGCGCCCCGTATGACCGCGATGCGCGGGTTTTCCCGATCTACGAAGACAAGGTCGGCGAAGATGTTGAAAATTTGGTTGTCACGCTGCCCGCCGGGTACACTCTGGAAGACAAGCCCGATGACCTGCATGAAAAGATGCCGCTCGGCGACTACGACCAGACCGTCACGCAGACCGGCCGAGTCGTCACCGTGCATCTTGTCGTGACTTCCCACCCCGGCGAGATCCTGCCTGCCGATTACGCCGCCGCCAAAGCGCAGTTTGCCCAGGTTGTGACCCTTCGCAAGCAGCCGCTTGTGCTGCATCTAGCCGAGCAGCCCGCTTCCAAGTAACCCACTAGGCGCAGGAGAACAAATCAAAAGAACAAATCAAATTTGTTCTCCTGCCGCCTTTCCTCCCGCTATCGGGTAAACTATTTTTATCACTTCAACTGCGCCAGTGCCTGCCCCGCGAGGTACGAAAGGAATCCCATTTTATGCTTCGCCTGAACCGAGGCCTGCCATATTTTTCCGCCGCCGCGCTTACCGCCGGCCTGCTGGCCTCACCGATTTCTGCGCAAACCCCGGACCAAGCGCCTGCCCCGGCGCCCTTACCGGCTCAAGCGCAGTCGTCCGCCCCGCTTGCCCATCATGCTTCCAGTCATCATGCTGCGGCTCATCATGCTCCCCCCGCCGCAAGCGGTCGCCTGAATGTTCGCCTGCGGCTCGGTGACGGACGCCAAACCTGGCACCCCACGCGCAAGAAGCTGGGTATTCGGTATGCTTCCGGCTCGGATGCCAGCGCCTCCGGCGCTTTCAAGTTTGCCGTAGACCGCGCGGCGCTTCGCAGCTACCTGGGGAGCATTGCGCCGTATGTAAAGCGCCAGCCTAAAGACGCCAAAGTGGTTGTCGGCAACATCGGCGGCAGCGATAACGGAATGGGTGAAGTTCCCGCCCGTGTCGTGGCGGGCTACAATGGCGGCGTGCTGGATGTTTCCGCCGCCGTAGACGCTATCCAAAAAGCGGTTACGGCGAACCCCGGCGTTCTGCACATTGTTTTGCCGATCAAAGAAAAGAAAGCGCAGATCACCAACGCTGACCTGAAGGGCAGTAATTCCCGGATCGGCTACTTTGTGACCCGTTTCAACCCCGGCGATGAGGGCCGGACACAAACGGTGCGGCTGGCGATCCAGATTATTGACGGCACCGTGGTTGCGCCCGGCGCGGTGTTCTCGGTCAACCAGGTTGTCGGAGAGCGGACGGCGGCGCGAGGCTTCGGCACGGGCCATGTGTTTGTGGACGGCAAGATGGAAGTGCAGCAGGGCGGCGGCATGTGCCAAGTCGCAACGACCCTGTTCAACGCCGCCATGCTGGCGGACCTCAAAATCGTGGAACGCCGCCAGCACGTTCGGACAATCCCCTACGCCGATCCGGGCCGGGATGCAACGGTGTATTTCGGCCAGAAGGATTTCAAGTTCCAGAACAACACCCAAGCGCCCGTTTTTGTTTCCTACAAAGCAACGCGCTCCCATGCCATCGTGTCCCTCTTCGGTCAGGGGGTTCCAGGCCGCAAAGTGCGTTTAGTAGACCACTATCAGCGCCTCAGCGAGCGGCACTACAAGGCCAGCTTCTACCGCGTCGTGTACGAGAATGGCACGGCTCATAAAGACCCTGCGTTTTTAAGCAACTACAAATGGACCCCCGCGCTTGACTTCAGCCGCTGAGGTTAAAAACAAATCAACCGGGAAGCAGTTTAGCTGCTTCCCGGTTTTCTTCTTTTGCGCTTGGTTTTGTTCGGCGTTCTTCGCAGTGAAAGCCGGAACTTAAGCATCTGCCGGTACATTTGCATTCGGGACGCCGCCCCTTTTGCCCAGCCCAGCTTTTCTTCTTTCATCGGGTGCGTCACGCCGCGCAGGGTGACGTCGCGCCGAACTAAGCCCTGCCGGTAAACGTAATCGTTGATCGCCAGCTCGATCCCGTAGCCCACTTTTTCCAAATCAGGGATTTGCAGAAACACGTCCCGGCGGATAGCCCGCTGCCCAGTGATCGCCGGTGCAAAAAACTGGGCCATGTCGGTCCAAAGCCGTCCGCCCCGGAAGATGCCCATGGTCATGGTCGCGTCGCCCGCGCAGACCGGAGCCAGCAGGTCCTCCACATGGCGGGGAGTCAAGCCGATCAAGTCGGCATCAAAGAACAGCAGGACGTCGGCCTGGGCATGAAGCGCCCCGGCCCGCATTGCGCCGCCTTTGCCGCCGTTCTTCGGCAATGTCAGGACTTCCACGCCGGGAACAGCCTGCGCGGCGGCCTGCGTTCCGTCTTCCGAGCCGTCGTTGACGACAATGACGCTCCCGACCATCGGCGCTGCGGTCACTGTCGCCAGCACGGCGGCGATCCGGTGTTCTTCATTAAACGCCGGAATAATAGCTGCAACCGTCATAGGCGGCCTCGGAGTGCGGGGCATGGGGCCGGACGCTTGGCGGGAAGATATAGCGGGCGACCGACTCACTGATGATTTTCCGTAATCGTTGTCGGCTTCACGGTCGGCGGCTTTGGCGTCATATCCAGGGGCGCAACCGGAACATTGGTAGACAAAACCAAAAGATGATAATCGATGTCATGCTCTTTTGCCGCGATCTTGTCCCCATCTTGGTCGTAGGCTTCGGAAACATAAGTGCCGTGGTCGGCGCGAAGCTCGCGAAGCTGCTCTTGAACCCGCAGAATGCGGTTTGCGCTGCCTGGATGGTCTTCGGCGTAACTAGGAACGCTGGGTCCCTGGCTTTCCATGGTCTCAAAGATGCGGAAGGTCCGCACCATGCCGGTGGGGTCGTACCCGGCGTTGTAGGCGAAGCGCTCTCCCCAGCGGTCCGCCTCATATTCCGCTTCACGGCTGTAATGGAGCTGGTCTAGCTGAAACAGTGTGCCGCCGACCTGGCTGACCGCGTAGGAACGGCTTAAAACAGACGCTAAATCTACTAAAAACCCTTTGTTCTCCGAGTCGGAAATAGATTTGACGACATGGCGGCGGACGACATGGGCCGATTCGTGGCCGATAATGCAGGCCAGCGCATCGTCATCCGGCCCAATTTTGTCCAATAGTCCGCGATAAATATAAACAAAGCCGCCTGGAATCGAAAACGCATTGATTTCCGGGCTGTCAATAATCCGAATGCGAAAAGACACGTCCGGGGCTTCTTTTTGGGCTTGGGCAAAGATGGGGGTGGCAATGTCCAGAACGCGCCGGTTGGTTTTACCGTCCATGACAAACTTCGCCTGGGAGTCAATCTCGGACGCATATTCTCGTCCGAGCGCATTCTCCTGCTCATTGTTCATCATGTTGTTGCGGATTTGCCCGGATTGGCATCCGGCGCTGACAACAGCTAGGCCGACCGCCGCACCGGCGGCCAGAGTGAAACGAGTTTGAGCCAACAGTTTTTGGGATGATTTCTTGTCAGATGATTTCATGGAAGACTTTCTTGCTGGTTGACCGAAAAGCGTTAGCCTGATTTCGCAGATGTTTCCACCGGCTTTGCAGGCTGGAGAGGCTTAAACGCGCCTCCGGCGTGCGTCTCTGAACAATCATTTGCTTCGGCAGAACAATGCTCTGCCGGGCTTGAAGCTGCGCGACTTGCTGCTGCAACTGCTGAACTTGAAGCCAGTTATAGCCGCAGGCGGCAACTAAGATCAGCATCAACACCCGCGTAAAAAAGCGTCGTATCATACAACTATTATAGCCGAATGTTACGGCTTCTTGCGGCGCATCCAGGCTTTGCCCCGCTGCTCCGCTTGTGTTTCCACCGCTTGCGCCTGCTCCGCGAGAAGCGTCCACGGCGTTCCTGAACGGGTGACCACGCGCCGCAGGTTGAGATGATAACTGCCGGTCCACTTGGCCTTGTACGGCTCATCGCCGCGCAGGAAGTCAAAGATTTGGCATTCTTCCAAAATCGCCGACTGCATGGCCCGTGCCGTCAGCACCGTTCCGAGGCTTAGCCGGGCCAGCGTCGGCTCAAAGCCGCCCTGGTAGTAGCACACCCGGTCTCCATACCGAAAGCAGTATAGCGACGCCTGCGTTTCGCCATCCAGCCGCAGTGTGAACAGCCGCAGCCAGCCGCGTTCCAGCAGCTGCCGCGCCGCGTCCCGGTGGAATGCCTGCACCCGCTTTCCGGCAAACACTCCCGGCAGCCAGCGCTCGTTCCAGCGGCGAGCGTGCAGCTCAAACAGCCGGGTCAGCTCCCCATTCAGCGCGTCGGCCTCCGTGACCGGCCCAATTTGGACTTCGTACACTTTTTGCAGCGCCCGGTCATAGTAGCCGACATTCGCACGGGTCTTCTTGCCTAAGCCTTGCAGCAGCGCGTCCCATGTCGGCGGCAGCGGCAGGTAAGGACAGGCTTCTCCCGGCACATCCTGCACATGCAGGCGGCTGCCCGCTGGCGGCAGATACCGCCGAAGCAAGCTGCCCTCGCGCATCTGCTGAAAATCCGCGATCTGCCAGCCGCCGGCAGACTCCAGATAATGATACAGGCTTTGAGTGACTTCCTGTTCCCATCCCGGCGCGGCCAGCACATCCAAATAATCGGACGTGCCGGTTCCAAGAAACGACAACCGCCGCAACGGCGTTGCGTACCAGAACGAAGTCATCAGCGGGGCGAGGCCGATCAGCGTTCCTTCCAGGCTACGAAAAGTGACCACCCGCAGTCGCCGCCCCGGCAGGCGTCCGAAGTGCCGCCACCACGCCGCGTTCCATTCCCAGGTCTGAAAAACCGTTGCCGCGGAACACTGGGACGCAAGACGCCGCCATTCCGGCTCCAGCGCGGCCATCTCCGCTTCGCGGCGAAGAACGTCCGTCCGAACCCGCTCCGTTCCTGTCTGCTCCATTGCTGTCTGCGCTATTCCGCCCCAAGCCACAAGGGCATTGTAGCACAATCGCGACAAAGTGTAAAGTCACGCAGGAGTCGCGTGGTGCAGACGCCAATAGTACCGGCAGCCAATTCTTTCAGCAACTTCTTATTGGAGGCAGCAAATGGAGCGTTTGATCAAATCAAAAGTTGAAGCAGGCCGGGTCGCCATTCAGTGGCTCGGCCAGGGCGGGTTTGCGTTTAAGGCGCACGGCGGCGACGTTGTCGTCGTAGACCCCTACTTATCCGACAGCGCCAACAGTGACGGCAATGCCGCGCGTCTCGTTGAAATCCCGGTGCGCCCAAAAGACGTTCGCCTGGATTATCTGTTCCTGACCCATGACCACATTGACCACTTAGACCCGCAGACCGCGCCGGTGATTGCCCAGATGAACCCGGATGCGCCGGTGGTCTGCCCGCCGTCGGCCTGCCGGCACTTGACCAAGCTCGGCGTTCCCACCAGCCAGATTACGACCGCCATGCCGGGCCAGTCTTTGGAGTTCCCCGATTTCGCCGTGCATGTCGTCCATGCCCAACACACCGAAGACAGCGTCGGCTATGTGTTTGAGTTTTCTGGTTCCGGTCCCCTCGCCGACACGGTTTCCGTCTACATCACCGGCGACACCGAGTACAACGACGGCCTCGCCGCCGCCGTGGAAGAGTACGGCCCCGAAGTCCTGCTCGTTCCCATTAACGGACGCTGGGGCAACATGGACGCCGCCCAGGCCGCGAAACTGTCCGCCGAGATTGCGCCCCGCGAAGTCATTCCCATGCACTACGGCCTGTTCGCCGAAAACACCGCCGACCCCGACGGATTCGTCAGCCTCCTTGCCGCCGCCACGCAGTCCGACCCGGACATCGTCCCCGTCGTGATGAAGCACAATTCCTGCCACATCTACTGCCCCCAAGAAGCCGTCCAGGGCAAGCACGCCAAGACCGAAGCCCGCGCCGCTCGCGCCAAAGCCGCCCGCATCGGCCACCAGCATCAGGACGGTCAGCGCACCCCCGGCGGCCCCCGCCGTTAAGCATTGTCCGTTTTTGTAGGGGCAGCGCTTGCTCTTGCCCTTCTTTGGCACAAGTCAAAATTGTTGAGGGGAAACAATGACAGCAGAGCAACAAAAAGATGCGGAGCGGCTGGAACGCTATATTATCCGAGAGGGTTTGGCATCAGTGATGAATGATACCAAATGGCGTGAGGCAATCCAGGTTCTTAATGACATCATGGGCTTCAACGTCCGGTTTCGCGTCAAGGTCATTCGCGGGGCTGAACCATCCGCAGACTACTGGGATGGTAGTTTCCCTGAGCATTTTATGGCTTCGTCATACAAAGGTGTGGAATGGGTGGAAGTCAAGACCCTTGCTGATCTTTACGAAGAACGGCCAGAAACGGGCCGATACCGTACTGGAAAAGTTGTTGACTACGGAGATAAACTTGCGAAGGCATTCCGAGATAAGAGCATACCATTTTACCAGACGGACGGCGTAATTCGAATACAGGGCTACACCAGGTTCAGCCAGCCAGCAGCCGAGCCATAAGAACCGTGCATTTCAACACATGGTCCGAACAGCCTTCATGCTTCGATGGTATCCTGCCGGAGCGCCAGCGCCTTTTCGGCGTCGGCGTAGAGGTCTAAGTCAGGCTGTTTTGTGATCTGGCGGAAGATGTCTTGGATTTGGGCGCGGCCTTGCGTCAAGAGGAAGTCGCCGCCGAGGGGCAGAGTTTTCTCGCCGAGGGCGTAGATGTCGGGTTCGTGGGGGTGCAGAGACTTGTCGAAAGTCGTGACGTCGGGGCGGTAGCCGACGTTTGCGATGACGGCGTCCATCGCCATGCGCTTGGTTTCGTGGTTGACTTGCAGCGTGACCTGAAAGCGGGCATGGGCGAGCGAGTATTGCAGGGCTTCCACTTGGGTGGTCGGGCTGTAGGTGAACCCAGCGTGCGGAGTTTCAATCAGCAGGTTGGCTTTCTTCAGCAGCGTGTCCCGGAGGGTCAGCGGGTCGTTCGGGATGATTTGCAGGGGCAGAGCGTTTCGGGACGAGGTGGCCCAAAGAACCGTCGTGGCGGGGTCTAAGGCGACAACTTCCGCCAAAGCCACGGCGGAAGCGGCGGCGGATGCGCCGTCGCCAATTAAAAGAACGCGCTTGCCAAGAAAATGGATGCGGTCGCGGCCCAGCACATCCGGGATGCCGTGGAAAATCTGGCGAAAGCCGCCCATTTCGCCCATCGCGGGCAGGCCCCCCGCCCCGGCCCAGCGCGGGGTATGAGTCATGCCGGAAGCGTCCAAAACGTAATCCGCCGTGAAGATGCGCTCGTCGCGCGGAGTGCGGGTCATCAGGCGAAAGCGGCGGGCGGAGCGCTTTTCGGGCGCGGCGTGATGCTCGTTTGGGAACATGTACGAG
>CAXTRL010000031.1:0-2691 GCA_964246575.1 uncultured Armatimonadales bacterium | reverse complement strand
CGGCCGATCGCGGAAACGCGTGTTTCCAGATGCACGGCCGCGCCCAGCGCCCGCGCCAGCGGCTGAAGGTACTGCTCTAAAAACCGTTCGCCGGTCGGGTGCAGGCTGGAAGCGGGCAACTTGCCGAGCGGCCTGTGCTTGGCGTCGGCGGCTTCTCGCAGGGCCAGCTCTCCGAGCGGGCTGCGGTTCCGGCTCCAATCGGTGAACATGGTGACGTGCGCCCAGGCGCGGACATCCGGCGCAATTTCCGGCTCGCGCTCAAACAGGAACACGGTGTGGCCCAGGCGGGACGCATACAGCGCGGCTTCCAGGCCAAGTGGGCCGCCGCCGATGACGGCTGTGCGCGGCGGGTCTTCAGCTTGTTTGATGCGGCGGCTGAGGGCGGCTTCAGCCGGCGTGACGCGGGGCGGTTCTGGGTTCATTAGCCTTATCATACCCGACGCCGTCCATTTGCTTGACTTTAACACCCCAAAAAGCCCATAATCTTTGGGCCAAGAGGAGAGCTATTTTTGTACGTCACCCGATTTTTTCATGCGCCGCTTGCTTGCGCCGCTGCACTTTTTCTTGTTGTCATCTTAGGAGCTGGCGTGGACGCCGCTCCGTTTCCCGCGCGGGTCAGCGCGAAAACCTTTAATGGGAAGCATGGAATTGTGGGGCTTGTGAGCGTCAATGACCAGCCGCTTGCGACTCTGCACACATCCGCCGGCGGCATTGGACCGGCGGCGCGGGCACTGGGAGTCAAGCAGCGGCTCCTGGACCTGACGGCGGCGAGCCTATCGGCAGGCGAAATCGCCGTAGTTCCCGAAGGGCGGCAAGGCTGGGTTGTGGAAGGCCGGGGCCAAGAACTGCTGACGGCGACGCCGCCCGAAGCGCGGGCGCAGCATCAAACCGCGCGGCGTTTGGCGCAGGGATGGGCCGCAAGCCTCAAGCGCCTTCTGGCGGAGCCGGCGCTTTCGGCCTCGCCGCAGGAGTTTGTGCTGCCGTTCGGCAGCGTCCAGACCGTGCGGATCGGCGGTGCGGCCCGTGCGGAAGATATTTCCGTGTCGGGCGGCGACAGCCGTGTCGTCACGATGTCCTATGATGCCGCGCATCGGCAGCTCACTGTACATGGGATTGGCGCAGGGACGGCCCAAATTGATGTTCATGCCGGCGGCAGCGTCCTTCCAATTGGTATTGCCATCCGCAAATACGCCGCGTTTGTCGCGCCGCAGGTGACGGTGCGCGTGACGGGGCAGCCGTCAGCGCCGGCGGGCCTAGTCCAAACTGCGCTGTATGTCGGGCTGAAGCTGGCGCTGAACGCCACGCCGGGAGCACAGGTGCGGCTGCTCCAGACGCCGAAAGTGGCCGCGTCTTTGATGCCCGGCGGATCGCTCACCCGCCGTGTGCAAGTGCGGGTTGCCGGGCCGGATTTGCTGCCGGTTGTCGCCGCCCCGCGTATTACCGTCATCAACCAGCCGCTTCCTGCGACCCCGGCGTTCGCGCTGTACTACTCCAATAACCCGGAGCAGGTGCATGGCAGCATCAAGCTGTTTACGGCTCCGCTTTCGCCGGGGCGTCCGATCCGTTTAGACTATCACCACCAGAATAGCAGCGGTCAGCCGCTAATTTTTCACTCGGATGTGGTCAATGCCGGGGATAAAACAGTCTCGGTTTATCTGATGGACGGCGTCGCCCAGCCGGAAGTAGACACCGTTTCTATAGGCCAGAAAGCGGGGGTCGCGTTCTTGAAGGCACTGGACAGCGGCACTGGACTGGTGCTGCAAGTGCCGCCGCATTCGCGTGTTCCTCTCGTGGTGCAGGCATTCCGGCCGCTGCTCACTGTCAGTGGCATTTTAGAAGTGCAGCAAATCGGCGGCCCAGACGGAGCGCTTTCGCTGACGGTGGCGGCGGACGATGACCGGGAAACTCTCACATCTTCGCCGCTGAACCTAGCGGAAGCCGTGGCGCAGACGGCAGGCGAAAAGTCCCGGCTCGTGTCTGCCCCCGCCGCATCACTCACGCCAGGGCAGGCACAAAAAACGTCTCCCTATGTGTTTGGAGCGCCGCGCGTTTCGCTGAACTCCGCGTATGCCGTTGGCGGCCAGTGGGCTTACTTGAGGCTCGGCAATGCCGAGTCGCTCCGAAACGCCGCTGGGACACAAACGCTTTGGGGCAATTACGGCGTCAGCTACTTTATCACATTGAAGGTGACCAACCCAACGCCTCAGCCGCGCGTTGTCAGCGTCTTGTTCTCGCCTGAGGCGGGCCTTGCCGCCGGCGTCTTTGAGGTTCCCGGCCAGTCCCTGCTGCAATTTGCGCCGATGCCGCCCCCTGCGGAAGAGGAAGTCACGCGCGTCCGCCTTCAGCCGGGCGAAAGCCGGACAATTTCCGTTCGGACGCTGCTGCTGAACGGCTCCGCGTATCCCGCCTCGCTTGTTGTTCACGCACTTTAGTTTTCGCCTGAGCAGAAAGACCGAACATGGCGACTGACACGACAAGCTCGGAACATGCTTCCCGGCAGGCAGCACACTGGCCGGCGGCGCTGCCGGCTGTTCCGGCGGCGCTGCTGTTTCTTGGCACATTGGCCCTTTACTGGGCGACCCGCACGGCCGCGAACACGTTTGACGCTGTTTCTTATGCCAACCAGATCGCGCACCTGTACCCGCGCACCGGCGACCCGCACTGGCTGTTTCATCCGCATCATCTGCTTTT
>CAXTRL010000030.1:0-17383 GCA_964246575.1 uncultured Armatimonadales bacterium | reverse complement strand
CACCCCCATCCGCTCCAAAACGCGGGAATTGACCGACACGGCATGGCCGCTGGCGTGGGTAATCAGCACATACGGCTGCCCGCCGCCGACGGCGTCTAAGTCCTGCCGCGCCGGGTGACGACCTTCCGCCATGATGTTCTGGTTGTAGCCGCGCCCGCGCACCCACGTTCCCCGCCCGGCCTGCGTCTCGTGCGCCCGCGCTTGCAGACGCTGAACCAGCTCGGGGGTATTCGGAACGCCTGTCAAAGAGACGGCGGCTAGGGTCAGCCCAAAGCCCAGCACATGACAATGCGCGTCGTGGAAGCCCGGCACCAGCGCCAGTCCGCCGAGCGGCTGCCTGCGGGTGTTTGGCCCCGCCAGCGGCAGCAGGTCGGTTTCGGAACCGACTGCAATGATGCGGCCATTCGCCACGGCAACGCTGTCGGCAGGCGTGTTTGTTAAAGGCAGCCAAGCCTGGGTATAAATCGTCTCAGGAGTGGTCATATGCCGGCTGTAACAAGCTAGGTCGCCGCCGGGTTCCGCACCAAATTGTTCCCTACCAAATTGTTTATTTGAGGAGAATATTAGTTATGCCAACGCGAGAAATTGCCCGCACCGAATGGAAAACTTACTTTGACGAGTTCAGCCGCGCCCGCGCCGGAGAACTCGTGTCCGTTGAACTGATTTATAATCCGCAGGGCGACCCGCAGTTTCCCTGGAACAAGCAGCCGCTGGTCGGGCTGACGTTTGAGGAAAAGGACGGCGAGCCGGGAACAATCGTGATTTCCGCAGGTGGTGAGGAAAACAGCCAGCACACGCACACGGTCACAAACCCGGTTCATGTCTACCACAAAAACGCTCGTGGCCTAATCAGCGACGAAGTCAACATTGATGAAGTCGTCGAGGTCACTTCTACCGATGACCCACGCATTACATTCCTGCACTTCACGCCCGCCTCGTGAGCGCGTTAATCCAGTGCGTACCGAACTTCAGCGAAGGGCGCGACTCGGAGGTCATCGCCGCAATTGTGGACGCCGTGCGGCAGACGCCCGGCGTCCGGCTTGTTGACTGGAGCGCCGACACCGACCATAACCGCCTGGTTGTTACCTTCGTCGGCCCGCCGGACGCTGTGCAGGCTGCCGCCCTCGCATCCGCCGCCGCTGCGATTGAGCGGATTGACCTGCGGACGCATCACGGCGTCCATCCTCGGCTTGGCGCACTGGACGTTCTACCGTTCGTGCCTCTGTCGGATATCACGCTGGCCGAGTGCACCGCCCTCGCCCGTTCCGTCGGCACAACGCTTGCGGACAGCTTCGGCCTGCCGGTCTTCTTCTACGAAGCCGCATCCGCCGAAGCCCGCAGCCTGCCGCTCGTCCGAAAGTCCGCGTTTGGGCCGCTCCTGCCCGATTGCGGCCCGCCTGCGCCCCACCCCACCGCCGGCGCGGCAGTTGTCGGCGCACGGGGGCCGCTGATTGCCTACAACGTCAATTTGGCAGCCGCCGACTTGTCTGCGGCCCGCACCATTGCCCGCGAGATGCGCGGGCTGCCTCATCTGCCCGGCATCCGCGCCCTCGGCCTGCGCCTGCCGTCACGCGGCATCACGCAGGTCTCAATGAACCTCACCCGCCCCGCCGAAACCCCGCTGCTTGCCGTCTTCCAGTACGTCCAGCGCCGCGCTGGCGAATTAGGCACATCTGCCCTTGAAAGCGAAGTCATCGGCGCACTCCCCGGCCCCGCCGCCTTCGGCGTTCTTGCCGACGCGCTGCACGCCACCACGCTGAAGCCAAGCCAAGTGCTGCTGGAAAACTGGCCTGCCGAGTATTGACATTGTTCCTACTTTCGCTTATACTGACGATATGCCAAACATCAAAACAGCGATTTCATTGGAGCAAAACTTGTTCTTGCGAGCTGAGGAATTTGCTCATTCTCAAAAGCTTTCCCGCAGCCGCGTTGTTGCGCTGGCACTGGAAGATTATCTTCGCCGTCAGGAAAATATCGCGCTTCTGGAACGGATTAATACGTCTTATGATGACACGCCGGACCCCGATGAAGAAAAACATCTCAAGGCCGCCCAGCGTTCATTCCGCAAAGTGCTTCACGAATGGTAATTCGTCAAGGTGAGCTTTATTGGGCTGAACTGGATGAGCCGCTTGGGTCTGAGCCTGGATACACGCGCCCTTACGTCGTCATTCAGAACAACGTATTCAACCAGAGCCGCATCAAGACAGTTTTGTTGTGCGCTTTGACGTCGAGTTTGAAGCGTGGTCAGGACCCGGGGAATGTGACGCTGAATGCCAGTGAAGCAGGTCTCTCAAAGCAAAGCGTTGTGGTGGTGTCTCAGCTTGTCACATTAGACAAATCCCAACTCGGCGAATACATCGGCGCACTGTCCAAAAGCCGCGTTCGGCAGATATTAGATGGCCTGCGGCTGCTCACCGAGCCGCGCGAAGTGGAATAGGCCAGAAGGAGCTTAAAGGGGTGGATGATCTAACCAATTATGTACTAAGATACTATCCTAGCCTAATGACGCCGACAGAAGCTGCGGCGAAGTCGTCTATCTTCTGGGCCGAGCGTGCAGATGCCTCGGATTCTTCTGAGATGCGACGGATGAAACAAAGGCGATCTGTATCTTCCGACCTGGATGTACAGCAATTGCTGGCAGATGGACCGGAGGACTGCTTTTACAATATCCGCAACCGAATACTTAGAGACAATGCGGACAAAGTGTTCTTGAACTACTGCTCTCGGTGTCACGGATTAGCAAGGACGCCCTGGGCGAAACAATGCCCACATTGCTTCTTTTCTTGGCATGACCTGAAGTGACAAAAGGGGCGCGGCTTATGCCGCGTCCCTTTTCTGATGCACTGCTCTTTGTTTCCTTTGATGCTTCTATTAATCTTCGGCTCCTGTTTTCCACATCAGCCGGGGGACTTCCGCCAAAAGTTCGCGGGCTAAAAAGCCCAAAGGGCCGACGCGCTCGGCCAGGACTTCTCCGGCGCGTGCATGGAGGAAAACGCCCCACACAGTCGCCTGCTCCGGCGATGCACCCCGCGCCGCGAGACCCGCAATGACCCCAGCCAGCGTGTCGCCGGACCCGGATGTGGCAAGGCCGATGCCGCCATGCTGATTATGGAAAACGCGGCCTTCCGGAGTAGCAATAAAGGTCTCGCTCCCCTTCATCGCCACGACGGCCCGCAACGCCACTGCCGCTTTGGTCGCCGCCGCGCATGGGTCAGCCTTGACGTCATCTTTGGAACACCCTAAGATGCCTGCCATTTCGCCGGCATGAGGGGTGACTATGACATTCCCATTCAAAGGATGCAGCAGGTGCGGGGCGTCATGGAGGCAGGCAAGCGCGGCGGCATCCAGGATCACCGTCGGGGTATGGACCTGGGGCAGAAGCGCGTGAAGCAAGAAGCGTGTGGCTTCTTCGTCCTGCATCCCAGGACCGAGGAGCATGGCGTGGGCGTTGTTGGCGTCTTTTGCCAATTCTTCGGCGCAGGAAGGGTCGAAGCCGCCGACGGCGGTTTCCGGCAGCGGCACAACCCACGCTTCCAGAACCGCCGCCGCGACATGCCGCGCGATGCTTTGGGCGGTAGCGATCTTAAGCTGCCCGGCCCCCGCCCGCAGCGATGCCAGGGAAGAAAGGATCAAAGCGCCGGGAATCTCCGGTGACCCGCCCGCAACAAAAATGCGTCCGCGTCCTTCTTTGTCGTCCCCGTCGTCATGCGAGGGCAGCGGCCAGCCAGCAAGAAGGGCCGCAGTGATCTCTGTGAAAGGTGCTGTGTTCATAGGGTGCTGCCTGCTTCGGAAACGTGCTGGGCCGTGCCGGGAGCATCCGGCTCGGTGGTAATGTCTTCGCTGGCTTCTTCCAGGGGAGCGACAAAGTTGAACTCGCAAAGTGCAAGCTTTCCGTGCTTTCCGAGGGTCGGGTCAAAGACATAAGAAGTCACGGAGCAGTTGGCGACATCACTGGTGCGGTCAATCTCCAAAATTTCTCCCTCGGTCATTCGTTCCAGCAGGTACCGAAAACACAGCACGACCACGGAATGCCCGACCAGCAGAACACGCTCGCCGTGAAACTCGCGGGTAATCATGTCAATGCTGGAACGCAGCCGCAGAATAACGTCGCACCAGCTTTCGCCGCCGGGCGGGCGATGATAAAACTTACCCAGCAGGCGGCGAAACTCGGCCTGTTCCGGGTACAAGGCGGCCACTCCGGCGTGAGTCAGCCGGTCCAGAACACCAAACTCTTTTTCGCGCAGACGCTCGTCTACAATTAGCGTGTCTTCTTCGCGCTCTAAGGCAGCGGCTTCCAGGGCGAAATCAGCGGTCTGGCGTGCGCGAAGATAAGGCGAGGCAAGAACCACGGTCGGACGCTCTTCAAGCGGAAGCCGGCCAAACCAGCGGCCAAGCGCCTGCGCCTGGCGCTCCCCAAGAGCCGATAGCGGAACATCGGCGTCCCGAATTGGGATGTCGATCAGATTTTGGCCTGCCGCTTCGGCGGCATCGCGGGCGACATTCCCAGCGCTCTCGCCGTGCCGCACAATCCAAAGCCGCTCCGGCCACTTTTGAGTTTCATTCACACGCATTGTTCGTCGTCAATTCCTCGCGCCCTGCGCTTTATCAAGAAAAAGGAGCGCGGCTTACGCCGCGCCCCTCTCTTGTTGCCGATTAAGGCTTAGTAATCGTCGTCGTCATGGGCGGCGCTGGCGTTACCCCGGCCTGCCTTTTCCTTCTTCTCGACAATGAGCGAGTTGGTGGAAAGGATCATGCCGGCGATGGACGAAGCGTTCTGCAACGCGGAGCGGGTGACTTTGACCGGGTCCACGATGCCGGCGGCGACAAGGTCCACATACTCTTCGGTCAGGGCGTTCAGGCCATGACCCTGGGGCAGTGTCTTGACCATCTGCACCACGACGGAGCCTTCCAGCCCAGCGTTTGCGGCGATCTGGCGCAACGGCTCTTCGAGAGCGCGGCGGACAATGTTCGCGCCGACTTTCTCATCGCCCGACAGGCCGAGGTTGTCCAAGACCGGGATCAGCGAGATCAGGGTCGCGCCGCCGCCGGCGACAATGCCTTCTTCAACGGCTGCACGGGTTGCAGACAGGGCATCTTCGAAGCGATGCTTCTTTTCTTTGAGCGCCGTTTCGGTGGCGGCTCCGACCTGGATGACGGCGACGCCACCGGCCAGCTTGGCGAGGCGCTCTTGCAGCTTTTCTTTGTCGTAGGAAGAATCGGTGTTGTCAATCTGGCGGCGGATCTGCTCGATCCGGCCCTTGACGCCGTCGGCGGTACCGCCGCCTTCGACAAGCACGGTGTCTTCTTTCGTGATGACAATCTTTTTGGCCGTGCCGAGGTCAGTCACTTCAACGCTGTCCAGCTTGATGCCTAAGTCTTCTGTTAAGAAGCGGCCGCCGGTCAGGATGGCGATGTCTTCCATCATGGCCTTGCGGCGGTCGCCGAAACCGGGAGCCTTGACGGCAACGACGTTCAGGATGCCGCGCAGCTTGTTGACGACAAGAGTGGCAAGCGCTTCACCGTCTACGTCTTCCGCGATAATCAGCAGTGGGCGACGGGACTGGGAAATCTTTTCGAGCAGCGGGATGAGGTCCTGGGCCGACGAAATCTTCTTTTCGTTCAGCAGAATCAGCGGGTTGTCCAGCGTCGCTTCTTGGCGCTCCTGGTCGGTGACAAAATACGGGGAAATAAAGCCCTTGTCAAACTGCAAGCCTTCGACGACTTCTAAAGTCGTGTCGGTTCCCTTGCTTTCTTCCACAGTGATGACGCCGTCTTTGCCGACTTTGTCCAGGGCTTCAGCGATCATTGCGCCAATTTCCGTGTCGTTACCGGAAATAGACGCGACCTGGGCAATGGATGCTTTGTCGGTGATGTCGATCTTGCGAGACTTCAGCTCAGCGACTGCCGCTTCCACGGCCAGCTCAATGCCGCGCCGGAGGGCAATAGGGTTGCCGCCGGCGGCAACGTAGCGCAGGCCTTCATTGACAATCGCCTGGGCCAGCACCGTTGCGGTCGTGGTGCCGTCACCGGCCACGTCGTTGGTCTTGGACGCAACTTCGCGGACAAGCTGTGCGCCCATGTTCTCGTAGGGATCATCCAGCTCGATTTCTTTGGCGACCGTGACGCCGTCTTTGGTGATGGTCGGGCTGCCCCACTTCTTGTCTAAAACGACGTTGCGGCCCTTTGGTCCCAGCGTCACTTTGACGGCATTGGCGACGGCGTTCGCGCCGCGCTCCAAAGCGCGTCGGGCTTCTTCATCAAACAGCAATGTTTTGGCTGCCATAATATATAATTCTCCTTAAAGTCTCGGTTAGCCTTTGATGGCGTAAATCTGCTCTTCGCCCAGGATCATGTAGTCTTGGCCGTCCAGCTTCAGCTCGGTGCCGCCGTACTTGGAATACAGCACCGTGTCACCGGCGGCCACAGCCACAGTCGAGCGGCTGCCGTCATCTAAAATGCGGCCGGGGCCGACGGCGATGACTTCGCCTTCCTGCGGCTTCTGCTTAGCCGAGTCCGGAATATAAATGCCGCCGCTGGTCTGGGTCTCGGCTTCGCTGGGTTTCACCAGCACGTTGTCGGACAAAGGCCGAAAGTTTACTGCCATAATTAATGCCTCCTCATCACAGTTCGTTGTGTTTGATTGTTCTCTAAAATTCTCGCATTAGCACTCGCACGTCCTGAGTGCTAAAACCGTTTCCATTCTACACCATTCACGCAAAAATTGTCAAGCCGTGCAGGGAAGAAACACAAGCAAGCCCCGCCGACATCGGCAGGGCTTTCATTCCGAATGGTAAACAGGCATGACAGCTACTAATATCGCTTCTTCCTCTAACATTTCTTCAGCCTTCGCTCGCAGTTCATTCACAAAGCTCGACAGCAGCGAAAGATTTTGCGCGAATGAATACGGCGTGTCGGTGTAAATGATCGTGACCTGATCGGGAACTGGCTCACCTAGTTGAGAAAGATAGTTCCCGTCCAACCTGCGCTGTAGTGTGCATCCGCCAAAAAGGTAGGTGAACTCCGCTTCCGGCGTTTCTAAAAGACGGTCGTAAGCGACAAGCGGCAGGTCGGGAATATAAACTTCAATCCTTGCTTTTTCGGAAAGAGGCAAGGAAGCGTTCTCTTTTCGTATCCACGAACTCTTGTGTCCGGCGAAGGGATTCTTCTGCCGTCAGCTTGGCACGCTTGGGGCGGCGAATGATCCATCCGTCTTCTGTTTGCTTGGTTTCTGTCATGCTGGGCTGGTCGGATAAGGCACTTTCTGGTTGGTCATCTTCCACAATTTTCTCCTTTCGCGCGATGCTTCATTCTACCACATTCGCTGCCATCAGGATTGGCACTATGCTCAGCCAGGCAAGGTCAAGCTGCCCGCATTTCTGGCATAAACTTTGAGAATGAAGGTGTCAATCCACTGCGTTTTGATGCTTGCGTACTTGGACTTGTTGGTGACAACTTTCGCAAGACTCCTTTTGTAATCATCGTACTCATGCGCTAAGTCAAGATGCTCGCGGAGGGTGTTGCGGAAGATAAGCTTCGAACGCCAGTCACCGACTGGTTTTAGGTAGATATGTGCCTGGCAAAAACGAACATTGTTTTGTTCGCGAACAGCGTAGTAATGCCCGCTTTGTTCTGCGGACAGGCCGCGATACTCATAGCCGAGCGCTGTGAGAGCTTCTGCAACAGGTTCAATGCCGCGCTCACTACACAGAATAGCAAGATCGAGTATCGGTTTTGCATGAACGCTCGGTATGGAAGTGCTTCCCACATGTTCGATCTGCACAGAGCTGTCTTGTAGAACAGCCGCAATCCTATGTTTTTCTGCAAGAAAATCGTCTTTCCATGCTGGATCGTGAGGCAGCAGGCACAACTTGTTTCTATTCATTCCGTACATAGAAAGCCCTTTCACGTTGAGTATAGCATACTGCGGTCCAAGAACATTTACAGCCGCTAGGACGGCGGCGGGTCGGGTACAATAAGCGTATGAGTGATGCACGTTTAGACCAAGTGCTGTTCGGGACGGACCCAACGGAAAAGATCGTGGCGGTGGAAACGAGCGACAAGGAGGCGACGCTGTTTCTGCGGGACGGCGATGACACAAAAACGAAAATTGTGCCGTTTGTGCCGTGGCTGGCAACAGACAAGGAGCGGTATTTTTCGGGCGCGGAAACGAGCGCTTTAGAAGGCGACGGCTACAACTGGCTCGTGCGGTTCCCATCGGGCTGGCGGGCGTATCAGGAAGCGAAGCGGACGCTGCGGGACGAGCACACGGGGGTCTGCCAGTACGGCAGCGCGATCAAGCAGTTCATGGTAGCGACCGGGTACACGCTGTTCAAGGGCATGGCGTTTGACGACTTGAAGCGGCTGCAAATTGACATTGAAACGACTTCGCTCGACCCTAATCTGCCGGGCGCGTCTATTTTTATGATCAGCGTGTCGGACAATCGGGGCTTTTCCGACGTGCTGATCGGCCCCGAAGCGGACATCCTGCGGCAGATGCTTTCTATCGTGGAGACGCGGGACCCGGACGTGGTGGAAGGCCACAATTTTTATTCGTTTGACCTGCCGTACATTATCGCCCGGATGGGGGCGCTCGGCATCGCGCCGCTCTTGGGCCGGTTCGGGTCGACGGCAGTGGTCGGTGCGCCCCGCAACTGCGCCATCGGCACGAACGCCCGGCAGTTTACGCCCTCTTATTTGTACGGGCGGCACATCTTGGACACGCTGCTGCAAGTGCAGCGCTTTGACTGGTCGCGCGGGCAGGTGTCGTCATATGGCCTGAAAGAATGCGCCCAAACTTACGGCATCGCCCCGCCGGACCGGGTGTACTTAGACAGGGCGGAGATTGTGGAGATTTACCAGAAAGACCCGGAGCGGGTGAAAACATACGCCGCGCAGGACGTGGAAGAAACCGCGGCGCTTGCGGCATTGGTCGCGCCGACGGAGTTTTACCAGACCCAGATGGTGCCGGATTCCTATCAAAACGTCGCGGTCACGGGGAACGGCGAGAAGATCAATGCCATTCTGCTGCGCGAGTATCTGCGGCAGGGCCGGGCGGTCGCCAAGCAAAAAGCGCCTCAGCCCTATCCCGGCGGCTATACCGAAGTGCGCGTCACCGGCGTGGTCAAGCCGATTGTCAAGGCCGACGTGGAAAGCCTGTACCCTAGCCTCATGCTGACCCAGCGCATCAGCCCGGCGGCGGACACGCTCGGCATCTTTTTACCCCTGCTGTCCGATTTGACCCAGCGGCGCTTGGAAGCCAAAGGCAAGCTGAAGACAACGCTCAAAAATACCAGAGACCATGCGTACTGGGATGGCCTGCAAAACTCGTTCAAGACGATTATCAATTCGTTCTACGGCTACATCGGCGGGCCGTTCTACTTTAACGACTACGACGCCGCCCGGCGGGTTACGGAAGCGGGCCAAACGATTGTCAAGCAAATCGCGGCGGAGCTGGAAACCGAAGGCGCTCATGTGATCGAAATAGACACCGACGGCGTGTATTTCAAGCCGCCGGAGTACGTTCAAACCGAAGCCGACGAGCTGGCGTATGTGGAAAAGATCGGAACCTCGCTGCCGCCCGGTATCCGCCTGGCGCATGACGGCTCGTATGCCGCCATGCTGTCCTTGAAGATGAAGAACTACGTTCTTGTCGAGCCGAACGGCCACAAAATCTTCAAAGGGTCGTCACTGCGTTCCCGCGCCGACGAGCGCTATGGCCGCGCTTTTCTGACCGATGCCGTCAATTTGCTTTTAGACGAGAACCCAGACCAGTTGTCGCACCTCTACAAAGACCTGATTGACAAAATTGAAGCGGGCCAAATGCCGATTGACCTGCTGGCGAAGCGCGAGCGTGTCACCGACAAATTGCTGTCGTCCGAGATGCGGAAACGCGCCGCCGACGCCATCAAAGGCGCAGGGATCAATCAAGGCGAGTTCGTGTCCCTATACCAGAAGCGCGACAAATCGCTTGGCCTCGTGCAGGACTACGAAAAAGACGAAGACACCGACTACTACGCCCAGAAGCTTTACAAGTTCGCCGGGCGATTGAAAGAAGCCGTTGGCGAAGCCCAATTTGATGTGCTGTTCCCCAAGCCTGTCCCCGCCGCCAAGCGCCCGGACCCGTCGCAGATGACAATGGACTTGTTCGGATAGGAGAAACCTATGATAAATAATCTTCGTATTCAGAACTTCAAAAGCTGGCAAGACACTGGCGATATGAAGTTTTCCAAAATTACCGGTTTTTTTGGCCCTAATAGTTCGGGCAAAACAAGTATTCTTCAATGGCTGTTGTTGCTTAAACAAACAACTGAATCATCTGATCGCACTCAGGTCTTGAACTTTGGTGATGACTCTACTCTGGTCAACCTTGGAACATTTCGTGATGCGGTTCATCGTAAAGCAAACCAAGTCACACAGAGCAGCAAAGCGGTTCCTTTATCTATAGATTGGTCAATCGCATGGCAACTACCTGAACCTTTAACGATCAAAAGCTTGGAAAGTCAGGATAGTGTATTGTTCTCGCCACAAACACTTACTTTTCAGGCTTCGGTGCTTGAGAACTCGAACAAGAAACTAGCACGCCTGATTAGCCGGAATTTTTGTTACAATTTTGAGGAGAGAACAGCCAGATATTCGTTTGGCATGGAAAGAAATTCTGGCGACCTTAATGCATATGATTTAATTCATAGTGGCTTTGATCCCAGACGTACAAAGGGTCGTCCCTACTCTCTACCAGTACCCATAAAGTGCTATGGTTTTCCAGCACAAGCAGCAGGTTATTATCAGAATACAAGCTTTCTGCCAGATTTCAATCTTGCATTCGAGGAGCTTTTTGGACGTGTGTTTTATTTGGGGCCATTGCGCGAGTATCCTAAACGGCAGTACGTTTGGAGCGGCGGACAGCCACTGGACATGGGAAAGAGTGGCGAAAGGGTCATAAACGCTTTGCTCACCTCACGCGAAAGTGGGCAAAAAATTGCAACTGGTCGAGGCCCTGGAAGTAAGTCTGTAACTGTTGAAGAGTATGTTGCTTTATGGCTGCGTAATCTTGGTCTAATTCATTCTTTTACAGTGGAAGCCATAACGGAGGGCAGTAACTCATATCAGGTCAAGGTACAAAAGACCGCCGCCTCGCCAGCAGTCCTCATTACTGATGTTGGATTTGGGGTATCACAGGTACTTCCTGTGCTCACACTGTGCTTTTATGTTCCGAAAGGTTCTACTATTATATTAGAACAGCCTGAAATTCATCTTCATCCATTAGTGCAAGCCGGGCTTGCAGATGTATTTATTGATGCAATAAAGAAACGTAAAATCCAGATCATTCTTGAAAGCCACAGCGAACATCTCTTAACCAGGCTTCAGCGCAGGATCGCAGAAGAAGCAATTACATCTAAAGATGCTGCCCTTTATTTTTGCGAAAGAGACGAAAGTTCCGTTTCAACCCTTCTCCCACTTGATGTAGATGTCTTCGGCAATATCAAGAATTGGCCGAAAGACTTTTTTGGCGACGAGTTCGCTGAGCGGAGTGCCATGATGCACGCGGCGATCAAGCGCAAGCAGAAGCAAACAGCAAAATGAGTGCCAATGTCATCGACACCAATGTACTGATTGTAGCCAATGAAAAAGCGGGAAATGAAAAAGCGGGACAGGCTTCTCTAACTTGTGTTTCTTGCTGCATTCAAGCTTTGGATGAGGCAAGACAAGGGTTAGTTGTTATTGATGATGCTTTTCATATCTTTAAAGAGTACATGAAGGAAGTAAACCTATCAGGGGAACCTGGAGTCGGTGATGCCTTCTTGAGTTGGCTTTGGCACAATCAAGGAAATACTGCATCTTGCGAAATGGTCACGCTGAATGCTGATGACCGTAACAGATTTGTAGAGTTCCCTGATGATCCAAACCTCGCCGACTTTGATCCTTCTGATCATAAGTTTGTCGCTGCTGCTATCGCTAGTCGCCATGACCCGGAGATACTGAACGCCGTAGACAGTGACTGGTGGATTCATGGGCGATTACTAGAACGCAATGGACTAAAAATCGTGCATCTTTGCGAAGAACAAGTAGATCTTTGGAAAACTACTAAAACACGAAAGTGAACTTTCTTGCCCACTACGTCATTGCGACGCGCTACTTAAAGTCAGTGGAACCACTGACGGCATATGTTGTGGGGACGGCACTGCCGGATTTGCTGCCGTTGGCGGCGGAGCGGGTGCGGCTGCGTCCGGCGCAGCTTGAACAGGCGGCGGCGCGGACGGAGTTTGGGGCGGCGCTCGGCGCAGGCGTCTCGGTGCATTTGGCGACGGACGCGGCATTTCACAAATCAGCGGCGTTCGCGAAAGCGCAGGCGGAAGCAAGTCATCTGCTGGTGGAAGCGGGGTTTGAGGGCATTCGCGTCCGCCGCTTTTTTGCCGCGCATGTGTTGACGGAAATGGCGCTGGATGCGGTACTGCTGCGGTCGGAGCCGGCGCTTGCCGACAATTTTTACGCGGTGTTTGCCGCCGCTGACCGGGCCGCCGTTACGCGCTGGGCGGAAGAATTGACGGAAAGGCCGCTGCCAAATCTGCCCAGTGTGCTGACGCGGTTTGTCCGCTCCGGCTACCTGCGCGGCTACGCGAACGATGAAGGGGTGGCGACAGAATTTTCTATTCTGTGCCGCCGGGCGGGGCAGGACGGGTTTGACGGCGACAACTTCTCGCGCCTCGTGGACTTCACCGGCGGAATTGCCGCCCGGCTGCCGCCGTATGTTCCGGCGCTGCTTTCGGAAACAGCAGCAGGAATTTTACGCTCGAGGCAGGAAGTTATAAGCGCGGCGGCGAATGCAGCCTAAACTCAGGAGAATGTAAACACATGGCAGAGATGATCAAAACAGCAGTGATCGGCACAGGCGGCATGGCTCAGGGACATATCGAGCGGCTGCTAAAAATGCCGGACGTAGAACTAGTCGCGTTTGTGGACACCAACCCGGAAGCGCTGGAGCGAACGCAAAAGCGGCATGGCGAGGCAGCGGCAAACATCAAAACGTACTCGGACTACAAAGAGATGCTGGCGGAAGAAAAGCCGGACGCGGTGGTCATCGTCACGCCGCACACGCTGCACTTCCCAATGGCGATGGACAGCCTGGACGCCGGCTGCCATGTGCTGCTGGAAAAGCCGATGGTCAACAAAGTCACGGAAGCCCATGCGCTTTTGGAGAAGATCAAAGAAACGGGCAAAGTGGTGGGCCTCGGCTACCAGCGCCACGCCATGCCGCATTTTCGCTACATCAAAGAAAAAATCGCGTCCGGCGAGTTCGGCGAAGTCCAGTTCATCAATGCTTTGCAGCAGCAGGGCTGGGCCAAAGGCACCAAAGGCTCGTGGCGTCAGGACGCTGCGCTGTCCGGCGGCGGTCAGATCAACGACAGCGGCTCGCATTTGCTGGACATCGTGCTTTGGACGACGGGGTTAGCTCCCAAAGAAGTCGCCGCGTTTATGGACAACCGAGGCACACCCGTAGACATCAACAGCGCCCTGTCCATCAAGTTTACAAATGGCGCACAGGGCAATATCTCGGTCGTCGGCGACGCGGCGGGCTGGTACGAGGACATTACGATCTGGTGCGACAACGGCTCGTTTTATGTCCGCAACGACGGCACGTTCCGGGTGCAGGGAACCGACGGCAAGACGTCCGAGCCGGACATCTCGGAGCTGCCCGAAGGCTCGGACGTCGACACGAACTTTGTCCGGGCCATCCAGGGAACGGAAGAAATCGCCGCCGCGCCGATCAACGGCCTGCGGACCATTGAGCTGACCGAAGCCGCCTGGGAGTCCGCCAAAGCCGGCGGTCAGGTAACGCCGGTGGTGCGGTCTTAAAATCCGTACTCTCATTACCGTTCTAGGAAAGCACATGCAAAGATAGCAGGCAGCGGCGTTATCTTCAATCGCACTTTTGGCGTTTTTCGGCGCTTTGGCTCGGGGGGCAGCAAGCCCTGCCCCTCCATCACAAGCCGCACCGATTGCCGGTGCAAAGGTGATGATCTTAGGCGTTGGGCACTTGGTACGGAGGAAGGACGTTCATAGTAGCGTGTTCCAAGATAGTCCACTTTCGGCGAAACGTCAAGCCCAAATCGCTGATGTTATCCAGCGCCTTTCGAAATTCCATCCGACAAAAGTGCTAGTTGAGGAGCCGATAGAAGAGATTGGTGATCCGGCATTCACCAGCCGGTATCAGCGGTTCCTCACGGGACAGTTTACGCTACCAGCCGACGAGTCGTATCAATTCGGTTTCAGGCTCGCGAGCCGTGCGGGAGACAGCAGCATTTACCCAATTAACACGTTTGGCCCGATGCTTACTGATGGGGACAGCGCGGCGGTGAAACGTCAAGCCAAGTTTCTTCAAGCTCATTTCGCAGACGTCAGCACTCCGGCCTTCAAGACACTTCTGTCTCGCCAGGACTCGCTGGAGCGTACCGGAACCTATCTTGAGCTGCTGCGCTATCTGAACACCGATACTGCGATCCGGGCGAACGCTTCTGTTTACAGCGTACTGGATGGCATGGGCCGGGACGCTGAGGAGGCCGGCAGTGCTTATGTAGCTCAGTGGTACACCCGAAACTGCTACATCTTTTCCAACATCCTGAGTGTTATCCAGCCAGGAGACCGAGTTGTCGTCATCATGGGGCAGGGACACGAGTACCTGCTTCGGGAGTTCACGCGGCTGAACCCAAACTTGGTGGACGTGGACCCTCTCAGTTACCTAAAATGAGGAAGCGGCGTCAAAGGCAGGAACTTTTCTCTGCCGCGCCGAACGTAATACTTATGACAGCAGCTCAAACACATCCCGAAAAGAAGTACCGGATTCACTTTCCGCTGAACCAGATCAGCGCCCCGGTCGTTACGCATCTGGTGACGGATTTTGATCTGTCCCCTAACCTGCTGCGGGCCGATATTGACGCCAAAAACGGCGGCTGGTTGGTACTGGGCTTGTCCGGTGACAATGCCCGGCTTGAAGCCGCGCTGGCCTGGCTGCGCGAGCAGGGCTTAGAAGTCACGGATGAGTCTTGAATATTCACACTTAAGGAGCATTTTCCCTGCTTTATGAACATCACACTTAACTCTGCGGCGGCCTTGACCGCAGCCTTCGGCCTGTGCGCCGTTTTCGCTTCTCTTCAAACCAGCCCGGCGGCTCCCATTCATGCTCTGAAAAAGCCTGTCCCAAGCAGTGCTGCACTCCTTGCCGCCGGCAAAGGCATTGCCGAAACAAACGGCTGCAACGGCTGCCATAGCGCCACTTATACCGGCAAAAAAGGCTTTTCGCCCTCAATTCGGGCAAACGGTGTCACCAAGCAGTACAAGCTGGCGACATGGGAGCGCGTGATGAACTCCGGCGTCACTGAGGACGGGGGCCATGTAGAGAGGCCGATGCCGGTCTACCATATGCCTGCCCAAAAAAGCGCACCGCTGTATGCGTTCTTAGAGAGCTTGAAGTAGCCGATGGCTTCTGAAACCACCGAAACCATTACCGAAGTGCATCTGCGCGTCATGCAGGCCCAATTGGAGCGGATGCGCGGGATGCACTACGGCTACTACGTCCAGTTCTTTCAAGCGACGCATTTGTTTACAGTGCTGACGCTGGCGAACATCGCCCTCAGCCTATATCCGCCGTTCCGAGCGGCGATCTTGATCCTGCCGTTCTTTATCGTCTACGCCGGTTTCTTTTGTGCTTACCTGCTGACGTACAACTTGTTTGCGCGGATTTATTCCACGGCGCTGGAAAAGAAGATCAATGCGGCAGTCGGCGCAGATTTACTGATTGCCCACCGAATCGAAGATGCCTACATCTACCGGACGCCCGCGCCCAAGTTCGTAGCGATAGACTTGGGCCGGCCGTACACGTTTATCGGAGCCAGCACGGTTTCGTTCACGTTCGGCGGGGTCACGCTGTACCTGTTTGCCGCGTACCGCGCCTGGCAGCTTTTGCCCCAGCTTTCGGCGCATTTTCCCCTGTTCAGTGGCTTTGTTTACTGGCCGCTTTTAGCCGTCTGGACACTGGGGCATCTCGCTTATTTACTCTGGTTCTACGTCGGGGGCAAGCCGGAAAAGACCATTGCGGCGATTGTCAGCGATGCTTACGGCCCAACCAGCACGTTCTGAGAAACTCTGTAAAAAGTAGGATGGGGCGGTTAAAACCGCAACAACAAGTACACGAAACCTGCCTTCGCAGGTTAATATGGAAATCTGTATGAGTCCGCGCAGGCGGACTTTGTGCTTTTGTTGCCGCGACTTCAGTCGCCCGACAGACTTCTATACAGTCTCTCACCTCTTTGTTCTGAATTTGGCGAAGATGCCGACGCAGGTTCTCCGTGCGCGGAGCAGACGCCTCTTGACAGTCTTGTTTCTTCCGCTCATAATATAAATGCAGGCGAATATATTTATGGGAATGGTACGCGCACATTGACCCGCGAGAACATCACACAGCTCCTCACCGCCATTGGCGACCCGGCGCGGCTTGAAATCTTGTTTCTGCTCGCAAGCCGTGACCGTCTGAACGTCGGGGACATTACGGCGCAGTTTCGCCTCAGCCAGCCGGCGATCTCGCACCATCTGCGGGTGCTGCGTGAGGCCGGCGCGGTTCAAAGTGAGAAAGTCGGGCAGGAAGTCTTTTACCAGTTGGCCGGTGCAAGTGTTGTCGGACGCCTTCGAGAGATAACCGATATGTTTGGAAGTTGTAAATAGAAATCAGGAAAGAGAGAACCTGTTTTTCTGCCACTTTTTTATAGACGTATGCGAATGTATTTATTTTATGTTGACGAGGAGAAAAGAACATGAATCAAGACATTGCTGACACGAATGGCGGCCAAACGGTGCTGGTCACCGGCGGATCGGGTTATATTGGGACATGGGCGATTGTGGCCCTTCTTGAGCAAGGGTACAAAGTTCGCACCACGGTTCGCAGCCTGGATCGGGAAGCCGCAGTGCGGGCCGCAATTGCCCGGAAAGTCGATCCCGAAGATCGCTTGTCGTTCTTCGCCGCCGATCTTCTGCGCGATGAGGGCTGGGACCATGCGGCGGACTGCTCCCAGTTCCTGCTGCACATCGCTTCTCCCATGCCGGCAGGGGAGTTCAAAGGCCAGGATGTCATTCGCCCGGCACGAGAAGGAACGCTGCGCGTGCTGAAGGAGGGCGCGAAGGCGGGCGTGAAGCGGGTCGTCATCACTTCGTCTACCGTCGCTGCCCAGCCGTCGCCTGGCACAGCGGACAGCCTCCCCACTGATGAGTCCGTTTGGACAGATACTTCCGGCGAAGCAAAAACCGATTTTGCGCGTTACGCTCACGCAAAAACGCTTGCGGAGCAGGACGCCTGGACTTATGTCAAAAGCCTCGGCGGGCAAATGACGCTTTCCAC
>CAXTRL010000029.1:14000-17708 GCA_964246575.1 uncultured Armatimonadales bacterium | reverse complement strand
GGTGTACCCTAAGAATGCTTTGCAAGAAAAGACTTTGTTTTTCGGCTTTACCCGGACGCTTAGGGCGCTAAACCTGAAAGCAAGAAGACGCCGGCGTTCGCCGGCGTCTTTGATTGCCCCTGCACTTAATTTCGAAATCGCTATTTCGTCAGCGTTGCCGCCAGAATCTTGACGCTGCTGTTGTCCGGCAGCGTCAGGCTTTTGACGGGCTTTAGAGGATCGAGCGGGAAGCCGTAGGAATACGCATAGAACGTCCGAGGGTCTTTGGCGGCGTCGGCGGTGTTCCGGTAAAGCATCTTAACCGCCCGGCCTTCGCCGGAAAATCGGCCCGGCTGGTACCAGTCGCTGAAGTTCTGGGCGAAGCTTGCTTGGGTACCGTCGGCATAGGTCACGGTGACGGCTTGGTTGTTTTGGCTGCCGTTGATGGCCGCGCCGAGCAGCCACAGGGCCGAGTACCGACCGGCGGAAAGCGCCACGGCTTGTCCTCGGCAGCTCACGGTGTTCAGCGCGTCCGGCGGACCGATCTCAAACGGCACGCCCTGCCAGGTGACGCTTCGGCCCAGCAGCGCGGCGGAGTAAGCGGTCCCACCGCTGTCAAAGCCGCTTGTGGGCGCAAACGATTTGCCGTCGGAACTGATGCCGGCGGTGTTGAAAACTCCGCCCAGGTCCACAGGCATGCCAGAGCCGGGGGCGACCGCCGGCAGCACGCGCGGCTTGTCGGCAGCAGCCACGGGCGGCGCTAGAACGGTTGATGGGTTCTTTTGGTAATCGGCAATAAACTCCGCCCAGAGCGTGTCCACATCTTTGCCGCAGTCGTCTTGAAACAAGCGGGGCTGGTAGGTCGCAAACCGGACATTCTGACTGAGCTTGGTGACAAGGCGGCTGTCGTAGTGCAGCTCGCACCAGCCTAGAAACGTCGCTGAGGTTTGATAAGAATCATGGTAGGTAGATTTCTGAACATTGATGCGCGGGTGGAAATGCTCCGGCTCAAACCGGACCCAGCGGATATAATCGGCGATGCCTTCCACTAGCCAGACCGGGTTATAAGTCGAGTACGCCTGAATCACGTGCGCGGTTTCATGCACCGTCAGGCCGGTGTCTTCCGGGTGGGCGCGGCACCAGGCCGAGTTGACCGTCATCACGCCCCCGCCGGTCGCAGCAACGCCGGTCACGCCGGGGCCGGTCTTGTAGACGACATTGACGGCGTTCGGCGGGATGAACTTGTCGGAATACAGCAGGGCGTCGGTATCCGCCCAAGATTCTTCCATCTGCTTTTCCGCCGTCTGCGACCAGGCGGCCAGATCAGGCGCCTGCGAAATATCCACGAAGCCGCGCCCCGGCCCCGCCTGGACATGGGCAATCTTGACCGGCCCCGACACCGCAATCTCGCGCACCAGCAGGGTGGGAATGTTTTGACCAGGACTGAGATGAATGCGGATCACCCGCACCAATCGCTGCCCCGTTGCCGCCGCGACACCGTCCGGGCCAAACTCCGCCGCTTTGGAATAATGCACCGCATCCGGCGAAGTTTCCAGCACCCCGCCGGTCAGCGTGTCCTGGCCGTCAGCGTCCCCGGTCACGACCCGCACCGACTGCACCGGGATCGCACGGGACAAAATGACCCAAAAGTCATCGCCGTCATCCATGCCGTACCCCGACTGAAAGTACGTCTGTGGGTCGCCGTCCAGCGCCATTTCCGGGCGATGCGCCGCCACCGACGGCATGGTGGAATAAAGAAGCGCCTCCACCGGCCCCAAATGAGGCGCGGCGGATCGTGGAACGGCGTGATGCGTCGCCTGGCTGAACCCCGGCACCGGCAGAAACGCAAGGGCAGACGCCAGCAAAGGCAGACAGCAAAGCGGCGGGCAGGAAAAGCGAGCGCGGCAGCGAGGTCGGTTCATGGGTCTCCTAAACCTATCATGGAAAGCAAACACAAAAAGCAAAGCGGCTAAACTTTTGCGCTAAACGCGGCATCACAGCAGCGTTCCCTGCCCCGGCGATGTAGGCGGCGGGGTGAGGCCCAGATGCTCCCAAGCCCGGCGGGTGGCGACCCGCCCGCGCGGGGTACGCTGCAAAAAACCCATCTGCATCAGGTACGGCTCGTACACGTCTTCCAGCGTGTCGCGCTCCTCGGACATCGCCGCCGCCATGGTTTCGACGCCGACCGGGCCGCCGCCGAACTTTTCAATGAGTATCCGAAGCAGGCGACGGTCAAACTCATCCAGGCCCAGCGCGTCCACTTCCAGCATGGCAAGCGCCGCCGCCGCCACTTCCCGGCTGATATGGCCGTCAGCCCGCACCTGCGCGAAGTCCCGCACCCGCTTCAGCAGCCTGTTGGCGATACGTGGCGTTCCCCGCGACCGCCGGGCCAGCTCCCCCGCCCCGTCCAAATCTATGTCCACTTCCAAAATCGCCGCCGAGCGCGTGATAATCTCCATCAAATCGTCCGGCGTGTAGAACTCAAACGTGTGCTGGATGCCGAAGCGGTCCCGCAGCGGCGACGACAGCAGGCCCGCCCGCGTGGTCGCCCCAACCAGCGTAAACGGCTGCACGTCCAGCTTCACCGTCCGCGCCGACGGCCCCGACCCGATGACGATGTCCACTTGGTAATCTTCCATCGCCGAGTACAAAATCTCTTCCACAGGCCGCGAGAGTCTATGGATTTCGTCCAAAAACAAAACGCTGCCCGCTTCCAGATTGGTGAGAATTGCCACCAAGTCACCGGGCCGCTCAATCGCCGGTCCCGAAGTCGCCCGCAGCGCCGCGCCCATTTCATTGGCGATAATCAAGGACAAGCTCGTCTTGCCCAGCCCCGGCGGCCCATGCAGCAGGACGTGGTCCAGCGCCTCGCCCCGCCGTTGCGCCGCCGTCATAAAGATGCCTAAGTTTTCCTTGATTTTCGGCTGCCCGATAAACTCCCGCAGCCGCTTAGGCCGCAGCGAGTATTCATCGCGGTCATCGTCGCCCATCTCCGGAGAGATCATCCGTTCGCTCATACCCTCAGTATACCAGTTCGTTCCGGCAAATTCGTGTGTGCTATTCCGCTTCCATCTCCCGCGCTTCAGCCCGCGTGATCGGCTTCGCCGCGCCGTGACGCAATGCGAGTATAGTCACAACCGGGCCGTCAAGACCGTCTTCCAGAACCCAAAACAGCACACGATAGGCCACACGGCTGCCGGGTCTGCGGTGAATGATCTGCCGCACGGGTCTCTTAAACCGAGACGCTTCAGGAACAGCCTGCCGGTGCGGCATGAACGCCAGCCCCGCAATGGCGTCCAGCAAAGACTCTTTCCAGTCATCAGCGATTCCTAGGCTTGCGGTGCCGACAAAATGCGCGTAAGCCGCGTCCATATCAGAGACAGAACGCGGAGTCATGCGAAGGGCGTATGAAGGCGGATCTTCGCTTCCACTGCTGCCGTTCCCGCCTGGACTTGTCGGGATCATACGGTAACGCCCGCCTTTGAACGGCGTGCAGCTTTTTCCGCTTCCCACCGTGCTCGTACTTCCTCAAATAGGATCGTGCGGCCTGCGTCTACATCGGCAAACCCCTCGGCGATGGCCTGGCAGGTTTCTTCGTAGTCCAGCCGTGCGGCTTCCAGAGCATCCAGCAGCAAAGCGTCGGCAAGTTCTCTGGCTTCCTGTCCCAAAAGTCCGGCGTGTTCTTGAAGAAGCGTTTCCGTTTGCGGGCTAAGTGTGAGCGTCATTTCG
>CAXTRL010000029.1:0-13900 GCA_964246575.1 uncultured Armatimonadales bacterium | reverse complement strand
GGCGTGTTCTTGAAGAAGCGTTTCCGTTTGCGGGCTAAGTGTGAGCGTCATTTCGCGTATCCTCTCGCGTTATTGTACCACAGCCGCTTTCATCACGGTCTACATCACAGAACTGCCTCCAGTAACCATTCAATGCTTGAGAAGCTTGGTACTCGTCTGCAAAACCATCGCTGTCTTTGCTCATAAACCGCAAAAAGCGGCAGATCGCACTTTTTTGGGCTGCCGAAAAAAGGGAGAAGCGCTCCATCTGCCACTTGGAATGCGTTGTGTTCAGATACGGGTCAAACGTGTAAATAATGTTGTTAGACGACAGCGAACCCGAAGTTTTGCAATACTTCAAGGCCCAAACCATGTACGCAGGCGCGTAGTAACGCAAGCCTTCTAAGTCTAGGAAGCTGAGTATGTTGTAGTAATCTTCAATGTCTTGATCGGGGACATCCTGCCAGCGACGGTCGGTATCAAGCCGCCGTGCCGCCATACGGTTCTTCGCGTTTTTATTGTCGTACCCTGTCCTATCAATGACATCAGCCTCATGGAGCGAGACGCCACTGCCGCGCTTGACATCCTGAAAGGCAGCAGTGATCAACTTTATCAGCGCAGCTTTGCGTTCGTTTTCTTCATCGGCCATTGCTTTATTGCCCTCGAAACAATTTATGCCACTCTTTTGCAATCGCCGTCGCGCCTGCCAAATTAGGCTCGATACGGCTGACGATCCAGGGGTCGGCAGAAGTTTCGGTATGGCCGTGGAACAGTTTTTCTAAGTCGCAGGTCTGGAAGCCGTGTCGCGCCGCCATCTCGCGGATGCCGTTGTTGATGGCGTTAAACGCGGTCCGCGCCTGCCCGGCAATCGCGGGGGCCATGCCGAACGAACTCAGCCGGGCGTTGTCGCCGTCGGTGGGGTCATAAACCGTGCTGAGAATGACCGGACAGCCGAACGCCGCTAGGCGAGTCGCAATCTGTTCCAAGTTGGCAAGCGGCTGGGCCGAGACAGCGTCCCAATCGTTTTGCGCGTTCAGTGCGGTCCAAGCTCCGTGCAGGAAGTCATTGCCGCCTGCGGTTAGGGTCACGACATCGGGGGCAATCGTGATTTTGCCCTAGGCTTCCAGAACACCCGCCGTCGTGCGCCCGTCGCGGGTCAAGTTTTGGAACTCGGTCGTCCCAATCAGCTTGGCAAATTGGCTCGCCGCCCCGCCGTCTGCTTGGCCCGTGTAGGTATCAATGCTGATTGAGTCGCCTAACGCTAGGTAGTTCATGGTGTTTTGTCTTGCTAATCTCGCACATCATGTCGCCAGTAGAGATTGCTTCAAAGTTTCCGGCAGTTCAACAAGCATAAACCAATCTCGTGGAAACAAGTAATCCTCGCCGGACTCATCTACTACTCGTAACTCATGCTCTTCCAGTGCTTCGGCATCGGCAAGCACGCGATAAATTTTGTGCCGCTCCAAAGAAACGGTGTAGCCATCGTTCTTGATGCAGACGGCAAATGCCGGTTCGGAATGCTTCTGCTGGGAGATGCTTCTGCCTTGCGACAGATCAATCTCAGAGATTGTTATTCCCGCTGACATTACACTTGATTCGAATTTCTCTTTTTCCAATGCTTTGCTCCTCGTACCAATGCAGTTCAACAACTTTTACAGAGCCGGTGTCACGGCGAACAGTAGCGATACCTTTCATTTTGCGCCACGCGCAATTTCACGAATGCCGTTGGTGACTTTGATAATCTCTATCCTGGTGATCTCGCTGATGATCTCAAAGTTCACGATCACCCCTTGCCGCCGCTCCCGGTCAGGATGTTCAGGGCGGCGCGGAGGGCGGCTCCCATGCTGGTTTTGTCGTCAATTTCTTTCAAGGCTTTGTCGGCGGCGGCGCGGGCGGCGTTGCGGTTGTAGCCCAGATTGATGAGGCCGTCTACTACGTCGTCGAAGATGTCTTCGGCGGCGGGCTTTTTGGCTTTGGCTTGGATGGCGTCTACTTTGCGGTCAAACGCAAGGGCAGCCAGCTTGTCGCGCAGCTCCAAGACGAGGCGCTGGGCGGTTTTGAGGCCGAGGCCGGGAATGCGGACAAGGGAGCGCGTGTCTTCGGCGGCGACCGTGCGGGCCAGCGCTTCGGCTTCCATCGCGGACAGAATGGACAAGGCGACTTTGGGGCCGATGCCGGTGACACTGAGAAGAAGCTCAAAGACTTTCTGGTCGTCGGGGGTCAGAAAGCCGAACAAGCTAATTTCTTCGGCCCGCATATGGAAGTGGATGTGCAAAAAGACGCTCTCGCCGACAGCGGGCAGGAAGCCGTGAATGCTTGCCGGGACATTGACTTTGTAGCCAACCCCGCCGACATCTAAGATAACCGCCGTGGCTTCGGCGTGGGCCAGTTGGCCGCGCAGGGACGCAATCATAAGGCGCTCCCGTCTGCCGGGGTAGCCGGCTGGGTCAGCGCCCGGCGCAGGGCCGTGATGAGTTTCGCTTCAGCACCTGCGTCCAGCACCCGGCTTTCAGCGGGATCGTAATGGTCGCCGTAGAAGCTGTCGGTGAAAGTCTGGCCGGCGAACTCGCGGGAACCTGCATAGCGCGGGAAGATGTGGAAGTGGACGTGGGGCGTCAGGTTCATCAGGAACATATAATTGAAGTGGTCCGGGGCGAACAGCGCAGAAAGCGCAGATTGCGTTTCCCGCACAAACGCCCACAGCGACAAAACTTCAGCGTCGGTCAAGGCAGCGATGTCTGTTTCATGGCGATTGAGCGCAAAGAAGACGCGCCCCAGTGTGGCCTGGTTCTCGTTCAAAACCAGCGTCCAAAAATCATTTTTCAGCACGACCCCGCGCGGCGGCGGGCAAAGAGAGCAGCGGGTCAAATCAGGCATAAAAAGAGTATACCTGAAACACGCGCAGCCGTTCTTTGCTGCATCCCTTCATGCGATTTTCATCCACGGGTGATAAAGTGACTGCAAGTAAAGCGTTCATGCGAAAACAAGCGCAAAAAATAAGCGCGAAAAGTGAGGTCACACTATGTTTATCAACAAAGCCGTGCGGACAGCTCCCTGGAGGCAGACGCTGGCGCGGGAAGCGGCGCGGCCTGTCTTTCTCCGCATTCCCCAGGCTATCCGGCCTTACCTGCTGGCGCTGCTGCTGTTTATAGCGGCCGGCGCTTTGATGTCCGCCGGTGACGCAGCGGCCATGCGCTATGGTTTTTCCTGGCCGCTAGTGGCGCTTCTGCTGGTTGCGGCCACTGCCGGGCTATGGGGCGCTCGGCCCGCCGTGCTGATCCTGGTCTTGTCCATCGTGTACGGCATCGCGGCGGCGCCGCGCTTTCAGTCCCCGTTCCTCCACACGCCGCTGACCTGGCCGATGCTGGGTGTGCGGGCTGTATTATTCACAGCCTGCGCTGCGGCGGCTGTTTGGCTGATAGACCGGGTGCGGCTGATGCAGGGCCGGGCTGAGACCCGGCGCGAGGTGGTTCTGGCGCTTCAATCCATGCATCTGCCGACGCAGCTCGCTCATGCCACAGGGTACGATCTGTCCGGCCTATACAAGCCGGCGCAGGAGGAAGAAGAAGTCGGTGGGGACTTTTACGACTTTTACCCGACCGGCAGCGGGCAGTTCTGCCTGCTGATTGGCGACGTGATGGGAAAAGGCAAGGAAGCGGCGGCGTCCACGGCCCTGCTGCGCTATGCGGTCCGCGCCTTTTGCAGCGCCGGGGCAGATCCCGCCCAGATTATCACTCAGCTTAACACGCTGATTGAGACCCAGGGACTGTCGTTTGAGACGGCCTCGCTCTTTGTCGGCCTGCTGGAACCGCACTCCGGCAGCCTTGCCTACGCAAACGCCGGCCATGAGCCGCCGCTGCTGAAGCGGGCGGACGGCGGCGAACAAGCACTGGCCGTCACCGGGCCGATCCTGGGGGTCGGCCTGGACGCCCGGTACGAAAATAAATCCGTGGCGTTGGAGACCCAGGACTCGCTCCTGCTGATGACCGACGGGGTCACAGAAGCACGGAACAAGCACGGCGAGTTTCTCGGCAGCGCCGGAGCCTGGTGGATGCTGCGGACAGCCTTGCGTGCGCCTTCGACCCAAATCGCCCTAGCATCAGTGGACAGAGCGCTGACCGACTACATCAGCGGCCCTCGGTGCGACGACATTGCCCTGCTTCTGCTGCGCCGCACTTGAAGCACTGTACAAACGCCATCAGACAATATCGAGGCAAAGTGCGGCCATCTTGCTGACCTCGCGCTGAAGCGCGGTCTGGTTCATGTCTCCGTAAAGCAGGCCCAAGCGTGACTTATCTAGAACACGCATTTGATAATAAAGAGCAAATGAATCAGCCGGTAATCCAGCGGTTCCGGCAGGCAATAGAACTTCACCAAGTCGGGGGAGGCGGTTGTTTTTGCGGCTAGTGATGGGAACAACGATCACAACACCATAGAGGTCGTTAAGCGGCTCCGAAGAGATTACCAAAACGGGGCGCCGGCCAGATTGTTCATGTCCGGCAGTTGGATCTAGATCAGATTGGAACATACACCACTGATAAGCCATTTGCCTTGCCCTTCCTGGAACACGATCCATTACTCATCATAAAGCGGCCAATTCTGTTTGTCTGTATGCTGGAACGCCTGCATGGTTTCGTGCAGGTCGGAAACAAAGTCCGGGTCAGCCGTCGCTTCGGCCGCTAAAACCCGCATCCGGGCCTGGCACACTTCGCGCATTCGCAGCCGAATCGCCTCCTCAATAAAAGAAGATTGCGACGAGGCAAGGCCCAATTGCACCGCTTCTTCGGCAGTCGCATAAACATCATCGGGAAGTTCCAGGGTGATTGCAGTAGCCATTTCATTCCCCCTCACGGGCGATATAAGAATCGAGGCAGGGCGAGAGCGGCGCGTTGCTGGACGAGAGCGCGGCGGCTTCGACGGCTTCCGGCAGGGTCGGGTAGGCGTGCATGGTCAGCGCAATGTCGGCGACGGTCAGATGCCCCCGCATGGCGAGGCACAGCTCGTTGATGAGGCCGCCTGCCGACGCTCCGGCGATTTGTGCGCCGAGTATTGCGCCGCTGTCGCGCAGGGAAACAATCTGGACAAAGCCCGACGTTTCGCCGTGAATGATGGACTTGTCTAAGTGCGCGAACGGGAAGCGGGCGATGTCCAAAGCGGATTCCGGGTGGCTGAGGCGGGCCATCGCCGGAGACAAGCCGACGCTCGCCACTTCCGGGTCGGTATAAGTGACGCGCGGAATGACCCGGTACTCGGCAGGGCAGCAGGGGGCATCGCCGTGCAGGACGGAAATTGCATTGGACGCCGCCACCGCGCCTTCATACGACGCGACATGGGTGAACTTGTACTCGGAAGTCACGTCGCCTGCCGCCCAGATATGCGAAACATTGGTCTGCAAATGGGCGTTTGTTTTGAGCCGCCCGTCTTCCGCGCAAATCACGCCTGCCGCGCCTAAGTTGAGCGTACCAACATTGCTTTTGCGCCCGGCGGCAACTAAGATAGCATCGCAGACCACTGTCTCGCCGCCTGCCAAGTGAAACGTCTTTTCGCCGCCGCGTGTCGTAATCTGGTCGGTGTGCGCGTTCGTGATAATGCAAACGCCTTCGGTGGCAAGCTGCTCCTGCAAGACCATCGCCGCATCGGCGTCGTCACGGGCCAAAATCCGTGCGCCGTTGTGCAGGATCGTCACTTCCGCCCCGAAGCGCCGGAAGACCTGCCCCATCTCGCATCCAATCGCGCCGCCGCCTAGAATGGCGATTCGGGGCGGCAGCACCGTCCACTCAAACACATCCCGGTTGGTGACATAACCCGCTTCTTCTAGGCCCGGAATGGGCGGAACGCTCGGCAGCGATCCGGTACACAAAATAAACTGCTTGGCCTTGTACCGCGTGTGCGTCTTGCGGCTTTCGACTGTGTGCGCGTCCACAAACTGCACCCGCTCACAGACCGTCGTGATGCCCTGCCGGGCAAAGCTATCAATCGCGCTTCCGCCGCCGACTTCCTCAATCGTCCGGTGAACATAGCGCATCACTGCCCCAAAGTCCGGCGCTCCGCCCGTGTAATTCGGCAGCCCAAACTCAGACGCCTTCTGCATTTTGGACCACAGCGTCGCCGAATGGATCAGCGCTTTGGACGGCACGCAGCCCGTGTACAGGCACTCCCCGCCAATCAGCGCTTCCTCAAAAATCGCCGTTTTCGCCCCCATCTTCGCCGCCGTCCGCGCCGCCTTCGGCCCCGCCGACCCCGCGCCAATCACGGCCACATCAAATTCTTCAATCGTTTCTTCCATAAGCATGATTGTACCCGGTGCAGCGCGGTATACTTCCCTTATGAAGATTTATACCAAGACCGGCGACGGCGGCGAAACCAGCTTGTACGGCGGGCAGCGGGTGTCTAAAGATGTGCTGCGGGTGGAAACCTACGGCACGGTGGACGAGTGCAACGCCGTTTTGGGAATTGCCGTCGGCTTCATTGAGGACGCCGAAGCCAAAGCGATGTTGACGCGCATTCAAGGCGAGCTGTTTGAGGTCGGCGCGGATTTGGCGACGCCGCTGGCGCAGGGCGAGACGGTGCCGCGCGTCCGGCCCGAAGAAACGGCGCGGCTGGAAGCGGAGATTGACCGAATGGAGGAAGAATTGGAACCGCTGCGGCATTTTATCCTGCCGGGCGGGTCGGCGGGCGGGGCGTTTCTTCACCAGGCCCGCGCCGTCTGCCGCCGGGCGGAACGGCTGCTGGTGACGCTGGAAGGCATGGAAGAAATCAACCCGGAAGTGGAACGGTACATGAACCGCTTGAGTGACCATTTGTTTGTGCTGGCGCGTCTGGTCAACCACCGTGCGGGCGCTCCCGAGATGAAGTGGGAGCGCCCGGACAGAACGTAGGTTATTGTGCGGTCACAGTCAGTGGGCCAACGGAAGCGGCAGCAGTGGTGTCGTCGGAAAAGGTCGCCGTCGCCAAATATGTTCCGGCTGTGGTGAAGCCGCTGGCAGTCACCGTCGTTGTCAGCGATTGACCGGGGGCAAGAGAAGCGTTGAGGACCGGAGCAGGGCCGGGAACCGGCTCAAACGTGACTGCTCCGCCGGCGTTTCTGACGACTAACCCTGCCGCTGGTGTGTTGGTGCCGTTGGAGTGAACCGGAACAGCGGTGGCATTGCTGTTGGTTAGGGTAAGGGTGTAGGTTACCGTGCCGTTCACGCCGACCGTGCTGCTGTTTTCCGCCAGCGTTGCGGTGAGACCCGTTGGGGTAATCACGCTTTTAGACAAAGATGTGGTTGGAGGAGGCACAGGAACCGGGGTCGGCGTGGGGGTCGGCGTCGGTACGGGGATCGGGGTGGGACTGCTGCTCCCGCCGCCTCCCCCGCCGCAGCCAGCCAATAGGGGCAGGGCCAGCAGACCGAGCAGGCACGCGCCGACGCGGGCTTTCGTGAAATAAGGGTCTTGCATCAAACGCATTTCGGGTATCCTTTCAGAACTCTTTTATTTTATCACACGCACGGCGGCCCGTCAAGCCGCCGCGCTTTTTGCTGGAACTTATGCTTGCTGCGCCCCAATTGGTTTCTCCGATGCAACGCGGCGGCATTTAGAACGAATTACTTATGGCTTCCGTTTCGCGCTCGCTTGACGCGCAAATCAGCGCTCAAACCCATACACCCAAATCGTCGGCTTCCCGGCTGCTGCTGCTGATTGGGGTCAGCTTGTTTGTGTCTACGTTTGTCAGTGACAGCAAGCTGGCGCATATTCCGCTGCAATTTCTTCTCAAAGACCATTTGCATGTCGGGCCGGAAGCGATGGCGAAGTTCTTTGCGGTGGTAGGGCTGGGCTGGTACTTCAAGCCCGTGGCCGGGCTGCTTTGCGACGGCGTGCCGCTGTGGGGATCGCGGCGGCGCAACTACCTGATGCTGGCGGGTTTCGGCTCCGGCCTGCTGTGGGCCGTGCTGGGCGTGGTGCCGCATCAGTATAACTCGCTGCTGTGGACCCTGGTGGGAGCCAACGCGTTTGCAGTGCTTGCCAGCAGCGCGGCGGGCGGGCTGCTGGTGGAAGCTGGGCAGGCGCAGGGGCTGACCGGACGGCTGGGGGCGCTGCGGGAGACGATTATCTCCGGCTCCAGCCTGCTGGCCCAGCCGGTCGGGGGTTATCTGGCGGCGCGGCAGTTCGGCCTGACCTGCGGCATCGGCGCGGCGCTGTTTCTCGGGCTAATTCCTGCCGTCTTCTTTTTCCTGCCGGAAGCAAAGGCCGCGCCGCGTGAAGGCCGCTTCTCGGACATGCTCAAGGAACGCTTTGGGCCGGTGTTCCGGTCGCGGGCGCTCTGGCTGGCGGCGCTGTTCATTTTTTTGGAGCGGCTGTCGCCGGGGCTGTACACGCCGCTGTTTTATTACCAAACAAACACGCTGCACTTTACGTCCAAGTTTATCGGAGGCCTGGGCGCATTGTCGAGTGGGGCGGCGATTGTGGGGGCATTGCTGTATGGCTGGCTCTGCGCCCGCCTGCCATTAAGCCGCCTGCTGCCGCTCGGCATGGCGTTAAGCGCCGTCGGCACACTGCTATTTCTAGGCTACCATTCTCACACGTCGGCCCTGGTCATTCAGGGCGTGTCTGGCCTCATCGGCATACTCGCCTCGGTCGCGCTGATGGATTTGGGGGCGAGGGCAACGCCGGCGGGCGGCGAAGCGATGGGCTATTCGCTGCTGATGAGCGCGTTTAACTTGGGACTTGCCGCGTCGGACATTCTCGGCTCCTGGCTGTACGGCTCCTGCCATTTGTCGCTGTGGACGCTGATCTGGATCAGCGCCGGAACAACTGCGCTCACCCTGCCGGCGATTTACCTGCTCCCCAAATCCGTGCTGGCCCGGTCTGACCGAGGGTAGAGTAAGATTCCCCCCAGCCCCCAATAATGGGGGAGCAGAACAGAACTAGGAGAAGTGGGTGCGGCAAGCAAAGAGGGCGCGGCAAGCAGCGCCCCTACATCTTCTCTCTATATCATGCTCCCCCATTATTGGGGGCTGGGAGGAATCTTACTCCCTACCGCCAGCGGCGCGGCGTGGCGGCCTGGTTCACGGTACAGGGCATACAGTGGCCCAACGACACGTTCCACGCCGGGCCAGTCCAGCCAGGTGGGGCCACCGAGACGCGCTTCGGCTTCGGGCGTCAGCAGCACCCGGCGAGCATTATCGGGTGCAGGACCGATCCCGGCCAGGCGCTCGGGCGACTGCATGAGGCGCCGGACGTTGCGCTCGCCGATGCGCCCGTAGCTCATGGTTTCCACTTCCAGCCCCGGCACAATGACTTTGACGGCATGAACGCCGGTGGCAAATTCCGAAAAGTCGGCGCCCAGAATGTCCAGGCCCGCCGCCGTCAAACGCCCCGTGATGTCCGCCAGCAGGGCGGCTTTGTCATCCGCCAAACTTGGCGGCGCAGTCGGTAGGTCTGCGAAAGCTACATATTCGTCAACATGCAGGACGCGCGGGGACAGCATCGCCCGCAGATCGTCTAAAGACAGCCCCAGCCAACGGACCATTTCTGCCAGCGCTCGCGGCTCTTGAGCGGCAGGACTGACGCCCGGCAGCATTCGGGTTAAGTAATCCGGCGGCGTCAGGCGGGCGACATTCTCTAATGGCCCGTGAAAGAAGGCCATTCGGGCGCGGGCGGCGCAGAACTCCAGCAGGGCTTTTTGGAGCGCCACCGCTGCGACCGGATGCACCGCTTCGCCGCCGCCCGCCGCCATGATCGGCAGGCCGCCTGTCTTTTCATCTCGGTCAATGCCGGTGACATAAAAGCCCGGCAGGCCGAAGTCGGTAGACGCCACTTTGACGACCACATCCACGCCGTTTTGGTCCAGCAGGTCCAAGAGCTGCCGTGCGCCGGGGTCAGCGACAGACGCCAAATCCAGCGCCGTACTGGTCGCCAAGGCCCGAATGAAAACGCCGTTGCCGTCGCGCTGCAACAGCTCCAACAACCCATGCGTCACCGCCTGCGCTTCGGTTAGCCCCGCCCCCAGCCCGTTTGTGATCGGCGTCACCAGCGGGCTTGATCCGACATCGCCCCGGTAGGTAGCGACAAACTCGACCGGAACCCAGACGGTTTCCCCCGATGCCAGCCGCCGCGCCGCGACCCATTCCAGCGGCATTTGGGGGGTGTAGTCGCCGCCGCTGTCTAAACATAGCGTTAATGGGTCAGCCACGCCGGATGCGCCGTGCTTCCCGACCATCTCGTCATACGAGCCGGCCTCGCGCGGCCACTGAAGCACGGCGCGGGACGCCGCAAACTCTTCCGTCATCTCGCCCATTGCCCCAACCAATGCTTGCGCGTCGGTGAAGCCGTACCCAGCCCCGCCGCGTGTGCGCCCATCGTGGGCAAAAAACGTCGCCGTCCGGCAGGCCAGGCCCAGGCGGTCAAACGGCGCAGTGGAAAACTCCATCAGCTCGCCCGGCGGCAGCGCTTTTCGGTAGGCTTCGGTAGCCTCGGTATAGGTATCTGTCATGGTTGGTTTTTCTAAATGCCCCGGATTTCAATCCGGGGTTACGGAAGCTGTTCTATCGTATTCTGTGCGGCGTAGCCCAAGTACGTTTCCGCGTAGCCGCTCCGGCCCACCCGCGTGGCTTCGGATTGATGAAACGCCCGCAGCTTGCGATTGACTTCGGAAGCGCCGCCGAACTGGAATCCGATCTGCGACTGGTACGCGCAGGCTCCGGCGACCTTGCGGGCCAAGACTTCTTCAGAGAGCGCCGTTGCCTGTTCCGTGAGACCCTGCGGCACTAGCGGCGACGGCAGGGCGTCCGGCTCACGAATGGCATACGGCGTGTCTGGATACCAGCACACCAAATCGTCGGCAACCGATTCGCGCACGGCGGCGATGACTTGCAGATGGTCCACGTGATTGCCGAGGCCCTGCGGCGCGAAAACCAGCGAGGCGTCCAGCAGGCTGACTAAATCCTGCAAGCCTTCAGCAATCGGCTTCCAAACTTCGTCGCCGTTATAAACACCTGCGAACAGCTCTGCGGGCGACTCATAGCCTCGGTGCGGCGCTTCGGCAAACGGCCAGTGACGTACATCGGCGATGCCCGTTAGCCGCGCGAAGTCGTCATCTTCGCGCCGGCGCAGGGCCATGTAGTCGGTTTCCGGCGCGATGCCTTTGTCGGTCTGACAGCGCAGCGCGAACCCCTGCGGGTTCGGCATGGAGGCCGTGAACACCGTGCAGTGGCAGATGTCCCAGCCAGTTGCTTGAAGACTGAGCAGCGTTCCGGCACACGAAAAAGCCACATCGTCTAGGTGCGGCGACAAAAACAAAGCCGTCGGCATAAACTTTTCCTTCAGGAGTCCCCCCAGCCCCCAATAATGGGGGAGCCAGAAAAAAACCGTAGGGGCAGGTCCCCGTGCCTGCCCTTCTTGTCTTGCCGTGCCTGCCCTCTTGTCTGAGTCCAGATAAAGAGGGCGCAGCAAGCAGCGCCCCTACGGAGCGTTCTCCTGTTCCTAATCATGCTCCCCCATTATTGGGGGCTGGGGGGCACTCCTTCCCCTCACAACAGATGCGGCGCGGCGCGGAAGCGGCAGGATGGGTCCGGCGGCGTGTCCATCACCCAGGCGATGTCCGGCGGCGTGCCACGCAGGGACTCGTAAATCCCGGCAATCTGCGCGGCGATGACAGGCCAGGAATACAAGCGCTGCGCTTCGTCATACGCCAGCTCGGCTAAACGACGCCGGAGCGTTGTGTCGTCCAGCAGACGCGCGATTGCCTGTGTCAGCGCCGGAACATCGCCGGGCGTGACCAAAAGACCGTTTTCGCCGTCCCGCAGGCAGTCCACGACGCCGACGGCGAAGCAGGAAACGACCGGCAGGCCGCTTGCCATCGCTTCTAAGATAGTGTTAGAAAAGCCCTCGGCGTATGTCGGCGATAAAAAGATGTCGCCCCGGCGGTAAACAGCAGGCGCGGAAGCATAGTCGGCGTAGCCAGTAATCTCGGTGTAGGACGCTATGCCAAGCTCCTGCACCCGTGCGGCAACCGCATCGCTGTCCGGCCCGATGCCGGACACGATCAAGCGCAGAGCACGACCTTCGGCAACGAGATTGGCAACAGCGTCCAGCGTGTCCAATGCTCCTTTGCGCCGGTCTACCCGCCCGTGATAGACCAGGGTCGGTACGTCAGGATTTATAAATACGCCTGCGGCCCAGCCGTCACGAGGATGAAAGCGCGATGTGTCTACCGCGCCCGGCACAATCGTGAACCGCGACGGCGAAGTCCCATGATTTTCCTGCACTTCTTCGGCAAACGAGCGCGAGCCGATCAGGAGCGCTCCGGCGTGATCCAGCACAACGCGCATGGCGTTCCGATGGGTCTCGCAGCACGGGCCGACCCAGTGGCCGTCGCCGCCTTGAATGGACACGACATTCGGAATGCCCAGGCGCTTGGACACTTCCAACGCGGCCAGCCCGGTCGGGTAACCATACTGGGCATGGACCAAATCAAACGGCTTCAGCGCGTGCTCGGCGACAGCTGTGTCTACGATAGTCTGAATATCCCGTTCCCAATTGGCGAACGGCTCCTGTTCGCCGACCGCTTCCAGGCCGATGACTTGGACACCCTCAACGGTCGGCGGCGGCCCGCCGCCATAAACGCGCGTTCCGGCAGCGTCGCCCCGATACTGGGAAATCATGGTGACGTCATGGCCCATTGCCACTAAAGCGCCGAGCAAGTTCTGAGCGTAGACGCTCATGCCGGAGATTGCCGGAAAGTAACGCCGAGAGATAAAGCAAATTCTCATGGCTGACGCGCCTCTTCCAGAAAGCCCAGCACATGACGGCCCGGCTCACGGTACAGGGCATACAGCGGCCCCATTGCGTCATGGATTGCTTTGGGGTCCAGCCAGGCTCCTGCTAAATCAGCGTCGCGCTCGGTCAATCGGATGGGAAGCGCACTGGACGGCACCTCGCCGATGCCGGCTACCAGGGAATGCTGGGCCAGCAGGCGGCGCAGGTTGCGCCCGCCGATACGATTATAGGTCATCGTTTCCACTTCCAAGCCCGGCACGATGGCCTTGAGAATAGTGGCGGGCGAGCCGGGCGGCGTGAAGTCGGCGTAAAGTATTTCTAATTTTGCCGCGCCTAGCCGCTCTGTCAGCAGCGACAGCAGCGCGTCGGCGTCTTGGACGGGCGTTGTCGGCAGCGCGGAGAACTTGACGCGGCTTTTGATGTCGTAAATCGGATGTTCCAACATTTCATAAAACGCACGGGAAGACAGCGCCGTCCAGCGGCGCATCTCTGTTAAAGCGCGGTCGTCTTCCGAGCGCATAGACGCAGGCCGAAAAGACTCCAAGTAGCCAGCCGGAGACAGCGCCCGCACCGGAGCCAGTGGGCCGTGGTTAAAAGCTTTTCGCGCACGGGCTGACGTGTATTCACGCAAGGCTTTCGCCAGCGCAACTTCTTTGTCGGGATGGACCGCTTCGCCGCAGGCGGAAAGCATGATCGGCTGCGGCGCGTCTTCCGCGTTCCGGTCAAAGCCGACAACGTACAAGTTCGCCATACCGAAATCGTCTGCCGCCAGCTTGACGATGATTTCAATGCCTTCCGCGTCTAAATGCGCCAGCAGGGCGCGTGTTTCCGGATTTTGCACATCGTCCAGGTCAACCGCGATGCCCTGGTCCATGACCCGGTACTGAACCGAATTGCCGTCGCGCTGCAAGAGTTCCAAAATGCCGTGCGCCAGGGCATGAGCGAACGTCGGCCCCGCGCCGAGGCCATTGGTAATCGGCACCGCCAGCAGGTCCGCCGGATTGAGGCCCGGCCCGATGTCAGCGGCGCGGGGGGCGACAAACTCTATGGGAACCCAAACAGCTTCCCCGGACGGCCAGTGCTTTGCCCCAACCCAGGTACAGACGGTGTCTTCGTGGCTGTACGCGCTGCCCGCCGACAAGTTCAGCGCCACTGGGTCAAC
>CAXTRL010000028.1:0-18004 GCA_964246575.1 uncultured Armatimonadales bacterium | reverse complement strand
CGTTGTTTGATGGCGTAATCCTCGATGACGACCCCGCGACCTGCCAGGCAAATCAGGCCGTCATCGCGCTGCACCTCTTGGCTGAAGATGATGCGAATGCCACGACCGGCGGCAGAGAGGCCGGAACGCGGCGCTATACCTGCCACTTTGCCGCGCTGGTGTACGTCGGCGAGCTGGACCGTTCTTCTTCGACCAAGCAGCGCCTCGCTCGCCTCAGCCGCGCTGTCCGGGAAGCCCTGATGCAGATGCGGTTTGACCCGTCGGGCCAGCAGATGTGGGATCAAAACAAGTTCAAGAAGCCGGCCACGCTTTACCAAAAAGGCGGCGGGTTTCGGCGGTCCGTCACGTTCGTTGAGTTTTCTTCCCGCATCCGCACTTCGTAACATTTTCTCAACTTAGGTTTTTCTTGAAAGGTTTTATGATGAACACTTTAGCCCCTGGGACTCAAATCCTCTATACCCGCGAAGATAGCGGCGGGTCCATCCAAAACGACGGCGAAACCGTTTTACTAAGGCCCTGCAAGCCGCTCACCGTGAGCACCGCGCCTGACGGCGACGTAACGCCCGCCCTTGCCACCCGGCTGGTCGAAGACCAAGTGTGCCGCGTTTACAGCCTGCCGCCGGCGGAAGCCAAAACTGAAGCGGAAGCAAAGCCAGCGGCTAAAGAGGAGCCGGAAGCAGAAGCCGAACACCCGCAGGAAGATGACAAGTCCGATCCGGAAGCCAAGCCGGAGCAAGAATCGGAAGCCAAGCCGGAAGGCGTCTTGCTGGGTTAATCTCATAGGCTAATCCATGCCCACAAGCATTGAAATCTGGAAAAGCTGCACCGGCGTCAGCGACGATGACTTTTCGCTGCTGACCACCGCGGCGGACGCAGCGGGCGGCGAGCAGGCGCTGGACAGCCCGGTTGTCCCCTTCCAGCTTTACATCTACAAGGCCCGACGGCTTGACGCGGCATCCGGCGCGTACTCCGCTTGGTCGCCTCTTGCGTATGCCCGCGCTCCGTGGCCCGTGATCACGACGTTTACAAGGAACCCCGATATGTCCACCCAAATTCAGAACACAAACACCGGCATCCGCAGCAAGATGGGCTTTGGCCTGGAAGCCGTCGAAAACCAGCCCGTCAAGGCGCAGGTGCTGCTTGACCACGCTTCCGGCTCCCCGAACATGGAGCTGACCCAGATCACCCGCAAGACGCTGAGAAACAACCCTGGCTTTGCCGGCGGGCTGGCCGGCAAAGCAACCATCACCGGCAGCGGCATCAACGTCGAACCCTGCCCCGAAAGCATCACCGGCCCGCTGTGCGCGTTTCTCGGAACGCCGACCGTCACCGTCACGCCCCCTGTTGCCGCCGCTGCCGGCCCGCCTGCCGTCAACCCTTCGCCCGGCTACAGCGACTTCCTTTGGACGGACGGCTTTGACCAGTTCACCGGCACAATGTCGGAGCGGCGCGGCAGCTCCTTTTTTTGCTTTCCCGGCACGCGCATCATCGGCATCAACATCAAAGCCGACCCCGACAGCGACGAAGTGGTTATGTTCGGCCTCGACACGGGGCATCTCAATCAATTGATGTACGCACAGGAAAGCGATCTCGGCCTCGACACCGCTGCCTTTGACACCCTGCTGCCGCCAAGCCCGGTGGACGGCCTGCTGCGAATTGCCGGCAGTCTGTCCGCCGACTCGAAGTCGTGTGACGTGAAACTAAAGCGCGGCCAGAAGCTGCGGCGCGGCCTCGTCGGAACGCGGGGCGGCACGTCGCACATCCTGGGGCGCTCGGACCACTCAGCAGACATCGACCTGTACTTCTCGACCGAAGCCGAGCTTCTGCGCTACTTCGGCCAGGCGCAGGCGCAGCAGACCGGCGGCGTCGTGAACTACCCCTACGGCGCGACAAACACGGTGCAGTATGTGCCGCTGTCTCTCCTTTTGCCGATGCCGGTGAACGCTGCCGGGTTTCAGAACCAAATTGAGGTCATCTTCCCCGCGTGTTCCTATAAAACGGTGGGGGAGCCGGTGGAAGGTGACCAGGAAATCATGCAGAAGGTCAGCGTCCAGCCCTACATTGATCCGGTAACCAACACGGATTTAATGATTCGGGTGCGGAATTCAAAGTCCCTTGCGGCAGTGACCGCATTCGGCATTCCGCTTACCGCCGTGCCGGTCAACAGCGTCACGGCGTTCCACAACCCGTAAGCTCGCAGATGTGTAGTAGAGTGTCGCCAAAGCTAAAGTAGCCAATTGGCGACACGCTACTTGATAGAAGGAGAAGATTTTGGGACAAGAAGCAGAAGACCGGCTGGCGGCGGAGAACCGCAGGAATCGGCGAAGAGAACAAAGAGCGGCGGAAGACGTGCCGCAAGAGTCGGGCGCGGCAGGCGCGAAGACCGAGGCCGTGTCATTTTCCATCATGCTTGGCGAAGGCAGCAGCGTCACGATCGGCGGCAAAGAATACGAGGTCGCAGCCTTCCCGGTGCGGCATCTTGGAAAGGCTGGGAAGCTGCTTTCCCTCTGTCCGGACATGATGATCTCGGCTGCTTTGTCGGCCAGCGCGGACGGAGAAGTCGGCTCCGTGCAAACGGCGGACACGCTGAACAAACTGATGAAGCAAATGCAGCCCGGCGCCGCCGAAGGCGCAAATGAAGTCACGCCGGAAATGATGGATTATGCGTTCGGCGCAGTGGCGATGAGCGTCACCGAGGAGCAGGCGGAAGCGATGACGCCCCTTGCGGTGCTTGCGCTGTCTCGCCGGCACCCAGGCATTACAGCCGCCGACATTGAAGATGACCTCGACGTAGCGGCGTTTCTTGTTCTGCTGTGCCGCATCTTCGCGGAGAATCAGGCGCTTCGCCGCCGTTTTTAGCCGCTCGCAGTCCTGCCGAGCAAAAAAAAGCGGACGCGAAACCGCAGGACTGGTCAGAAGCGTTCGCCGTTCTTGCGGCCGTTTTTCACCGAACGGAAGACGAGATTGCCTCGATGGACGAGCAGCAGATGAACGGTTATTTGCAGCACACCCCGACGATCATCAAAATGCAAAGCCGCGCGGTTGCAAGCGAAATCGCGCACATCCTCGTCAAGCTGCTGCCGAAATAGCTATCCGAAATAACGCTCCATTCTCAGTAACGGCTTAGTAATCATGCCAACGCCAGTCACATTGCAGATCCGCGCCGACACTAGGCCGGCAGCGGAGGAAGTCCGTAAGCTAAACGAGGCTGTCAGCGCTGCGTTTGACGCGATCCGCGAAAAAGTTGCCGGCCTGAACGCCCAGATGCGGGAGCTTGTGTTTAGCCCGGAGAACATTCTGCGCGGCACGGACCAAGCGGCAAAAGGCATTCGCTCGGTCACTGCGGCGGCGGAGGGAGCGGAGAAAAGCCTTGCGGACCTTCAGGGTACGTCGAAGGCGGCGGAAAGCGGCTTGAAGTCCGTCGGCACGAGCGCCGGCAGCGCCAGCAAGAAACTGACGGACCTTTCCGGCACAAGCGGCGCAGTGGACGCAGCGCTTGAGGGCATGGCTGCGGCGGCAGGCAAGGCGGATACGGCGCTGCTGTCGCTCGACGACGGGGCAGCGTCCGCGCAGAAGTCCGTGGCCGGCATGGGCCGCGCGGCGGCAAGCGCTCTTGCGCGAATAGACAGCCTCAGCGGTGCGGCCTTCGACCCGGCCGGCGTGGTTGCCGGGTCGGACGTGGCGGCAGCAGCGCTCGGCCGCGTGAAGCTGGCGGCAGGCGAAGCGAAAACAGCGATGCTTGGCGCAGGCCGGGGCGCACCCGTCTTTCTGGGCGGCGGCGGGCGGCGCGGCAGCATTGCCGAAGGCGAACGTCCCATGACGTTTGGCGGCGGCCTTCGGGCCGGAGCCGGCGCAGCAATAGACATCGGCGGCGCGGCGGCAATGGTGACGACAATCGCCGCCGCGCTGTCGGGCAAGCTGGCGATCAGCTTCGACAACATGATGCAGGGCGTCAAAGGCAATACCACGATGAGTGATGCCGACGCCGCAGACATGCGCCGGCTGACGCTTCAGCTGATGCGAACGGGTTCTCCAGACGAGCAGATCGCAAAAGCCTACATGCACGTCCAAAACTTTGCTTATAAAGGCAAAGACGCGGCCAGCATTGTGACCGAAGGCAACAAAATGGGGATTGCAACCCATTCGCCGGTGGAAGACACCGGGCGCATTCTCGCCGCCACGCTCCGTGAATACAATCTGCCGGCTGCGATGTCGCGCCAAATGGCAGAAACGCTGCACCTGACAAGTGCCAGCGGCGACATGTACCTCAAAGAGTTTGATAAATATGCGGGCAAGGCGTTCGCGACGGGCGCAGCGGACAAAGTGACGGCTCCCGAAATCGCGGCGGCCCTGTCGGCAATCACCCAGCACGGCATCGCCATTCCAAAAGCCTCCACGCAGGTTACGGGGATGCTGAAGCAAATTGTGAACCCCACTAAGAAGGGTAAGGACGAAGCCGATTCGCTTGGCATCGGAGACGACTTCACGCCGCAGGGCCTTCTCAAAAAGCAGCTTTCCGGCGTCATGAAAGACGTGATGCGCGTCACCGGCGGCGACGCGGGCAAGATCGGCACTTTGTTTAACGGGATGCAGGGCGGCCTCGGCGCGAAAATCCTGACCGGCATGGGCGCCGGGACTTACAACACGGCCCTGAACGATCCCAAAACAGGCACGAAGGCCGCGTTTGCCGGCAAGACCAACGCCATCGACCCGCTGTATAACCAGCAAATGAAACAAACCCAGCAGGCGTTCGCCGCGCTGTCGGGCGAGATTAAAAGCGACTTTATCCCCATCGGCGAGAAAGTCGGGCCGCTGTTTACTGCGGCTATTCCCGTCGTTCGCGCCGTGGCCGGGGCGATCAAAACGCTTCTCACAGGCTTCACAGAGCTGCCGAAGCCGGTTCAAGAAGCCGTTCTCGCGGTTGGCGGCCTCGCGCTGCTGAGTAAGTTCCTGCCCCTGCTGGGCGGCTTCTCGCTGCTTTCCGAGAAGACCAGTGTCGTACTGGGCGGCCTCGCCAAAGCCTTGCTTGGCGGCGGGGCTGCGGCGGAAGCCGGCGCGGCGGGCATCGCCGGCATGGCGCTCCCGCTCGTAGCCGCCGCCGCTGCTGTCGCCGCCTTTGCGCTGGCCTGGAAATCTGACTTCGGCCACATCCGGGAAGTCACGGCGAAAGTCTGCGCGGAGGTCTCGGGCTTCGTCAGTTCCCAGTTCGGTCAGGTCAAAGCCTGGTTCACCAAGAACATGCCCGAAATCCGGGAAACGGTTCATACCGTGCTTTCCGCCATCCAGCAGTTCTGGCATGACCACGGGGCGCGGATCATGGGGATCATCGGGCCACTTTGGAATTTCATCAAGGACACTGTCGTCAACGCCCTGCACCTGATTGAAAACGTCGTCAAGCTGGCGATGGACATCATCAACGGCCACTGGGCGGCGGCAGGCCGAGATTTACTTGGGATCGTCGGCAACCTTTGGAAAGAGCTAGACAGCCTCTTTGAGAACGGCGGGGCTTTAATTGACAACGCCCTGATGCTTGTCATCGAAACGGTGCTGGACTTCGGTAAGCGGCTTTTTGAGGGAATGCTGAATGCAGGCCAGCAGGCCATCAACGGCATCGTCGGCGGCATTAAGGGCGGCATCGGCAAAGTAGCAAGCGCCGCCAAAGGGCTGGCGGCTGCCGTGCCGTCTGCCGTGACCGGCTTCCTGGACATTCATTCGCCGTCGCGCGTCATGCACAAGCTCGGCCTAAACACCGCCGAAGGGCTGGCGCAGGGCATCCGGGACGGCAAAATCTCGGTAGATGCCGCCTCGAAGCTGCTGGCGACATCTCCGGCTGCCATTGTTCGCCAAGCGATCACCGAGGCCCGGCGAGGCCAAGCCGCCGGCAAGAAGCGGGCCGCGCAGGTGCAGACTGCCGGCGACTATGCCGCGACCGTGGGCGAAACGCCGGAAGAAAAAGAGCTGCACAAGCTGGGCGAGCTGCGGGCCAAAGGTCTTATCAATGCCCAGGCGTATTCCGAGGCGTATGCGCGAATCAAGGCCACCGGCAACAAAGCGTCGGAAAAAGAAGCGGCGCGGCACGTCGGAGCGCTGCAGCAAATTGAAGATGGCCTCAAAGCATTCACGAAGACGCCCGAAACGCCGTCACTGGACAGGCAGGAAGCGGCAGCCCACGCCCAGTACCGGCGGCAGGTCAAGGATTTGACGGACGGCAGTCCTGCTCCTTATAGCGCGGTTCAGCGGCAGGGCGTCAAAGATGCCGGTACCCTACTTGGGGACAAGCTGGGCGCAATCAATGCCCAGCGCAGCGCCATCGCCCAGAAAGCCAAAGATAAGGCGTCAGCGGAAGCGCAGTCGGCGCAGGAAGCGGCAGATAGCCAGGTCAAGCAGTCGCTCGAGGCGACGACGCAGCTTCAGCGCGAATTGTGGCAACACGCCGGCGGCGACATGCAGGCGTACTTTGCCAGCCTGCGGACGGAAGCGGAAGCAGCGCTAAAGGACGTGCAGGACAAGTTCGGTCCTAAGTCCACGCACCCGAACGCCCCGGCCGTCGCCGCCGCGCAGACAGAGCATGACACGCGCCTCCTAGACATTAAGCAGCAGGAAACCGATACAACCAACCAGCTTGCCGACCAGCGCACTCAGCACGACCTGGAGCAAGGCAAAATCAGCCAGGCACAGTACGTCGCCTACCTGACCCAGCGGCGGGACGCGTATGCCCAGTATAGCCAGGAATGGCTTACGCTTGATTCCCAGCTTTACGCCGCCGACACCGAGCTTCAGCGTAAGCAGCTTCAAGCGCTGGAAGACCTGTTCACCCAGCACAAAATCAGCCTAGAGCAGTATAAAAAACTCCTCGGACAGCTCGCCATCCCCGTGTCCTCACCCGTGTATCACGATGTTCAGGAAGCGGCCGCCGGGGCGCAGAACAAGGCGAACCGGCAGATGGTCGGGGGCGATGACTTCTGGGGCAGCCTAGTCAACAGCGCTTCGGAAAACGGCTCGAAGCTGCTGACGGCGCTCCTGCACCCAAAAGACAAAAAGAAAATCTTCAAATCGATGTGGACGGACCTGATGGGGTCCTTAGAAGGCGGCGTCACGCAGCAGTTCTCGAATATCCTCAAAAACCTGATTACCGGCGTGTTTACGCCTTCTGCGTCTGGGCGCTCCTCTTTTGGGGGATTGCCTTCGGGAGCAGGCGCAAGTCCGGGAGCAGGGACCAACATTGCCGGCCTATTTGGCGGCCTATTTGGGGGCGGCGCGTCTGGAAGCGCTGCTGCTGCGCCGGGTGGATCTGCCAGCGGCGCGGGAGGCGACATGATCAGCGGCGGCATGGGCGCAATGCTGTCCATGATTCCCGGCCTGGGCGGACTCGGCGGTCTTGGCGGTCTGCTGCCTGGGCTGCTGGGCAGCGCGGGATCATTTAGCCCGCAAGGCATCAACGGGCCTGTTGGCGGGATAGGGGGACTTCTCGGCAGCGCAGGCGGAGCGGGCGGCATCCAGGGGTTGACGGGAATGCTGACCGGCGCACCCGGCCAGGGCGGACCGCTTGGCGGTCTCACGAGCCTTCTGCCGATGCTCGGCCACGGCGGCCTACTCAGCGGAATGCTAGGCCACGGCGGCATGGCCGGCCTCTTGGGTCACGGAATGATGTCGGTTCTGCCCTGGGTCGGTGGCGGCATTCTTTTGAATAAAATCCTCGGCAATCCGCTGGGGAAGCTCTTTAAGCATTTCCACTTGTTTGCTCAGGGCGGCATCGTGCCGGGTCACGGCAACCACGACTCGGTTCCAAGTTTCCTCACTCCCGGCGAGATGGTGCTGCCAAAGGGGATCTCTAAGATGCTGATGCAGGTGGCCATGCCGCAGGTGCCAGCGATGCCAAGCACACTCGCAGGGGCAAGAGCCGGCGTCTCGCCGCAGGGAACAACCACCGCGCGAACGGGTCAAACGAGCGGCAGCGTCTCGGCAGAGATCCATAACTGGGGAGACAACCACTACCACTACGAAGCCGATGCTGACCGGACAAACCGCCGAATGGCAAAAACAATGGAAGACGCGCTCCGCTCCGGCATTCCTGCTTAATTTGCCAGCGGCTTAATTTAATGCTGGCTTAACTACGATGACCGCTTACCTCGTCAAAACCTATAACGGCTACTCCTACGGCGACACGCTCTATGAACTGACCGAGGAGATGGGCTTCCGGCACCGGATGACCAAAAGCGCGAACCGCGACGGGGCGTTTGCCGACACCAGCCTGCACGATCCCCGCCGCGTCTCCGGAACCGGCGAGCTGGTGGGCGCGGTGAACGCGCAGGGGATCGCCGCGCAGGACATCGCTTCGCTTCGGGCGGCGGCGGATGCGTTCAAGGCGGCCCACCAGCCGGGGCCGCCTGCAAAACTGATGCTCGACAGCGACCGCTACCTGAACGCACAGGTCGAGCATCTGTCCCTGAAGTTCGACGGGCTATCCTACCTAGTGGACTTGTCTTTCCTCGCGTATGACCCGTTCTGGTACAGCACTCAAACCACCACGCAGCCGCTCACGCAGAACGCGGCGACAGTCATCACGCCCGCCGGCACTGCAAAAAGCCTACCGGTCTTTACGCTGGCCGTTATGGCCGCGCCGCCCGGCGGCCTCATCACAATCACGAACGCGCAGGATGTGACCCTGTCGTTTGCGTCGCCGGCTGCCGGAACCTACACGATAGACTGCGCCCAGGAAATTATCACCGACGCCGCCGGCAACGATCAAACGGCAGGAATGACGGGTGATTTTCTGACGCTGATTGCGGGCGCGAACAGCGTCACGCTTTCGCTTGCCGGCGGCGCGGCGCTTTCGGCTCAGAGCGTCACTTGGACGGATCGGTGGGTTTAAGAAAGAGATTTTAAGCAGATGCCCATCCCTGTTGGCGTACAACTTTATATCACAAGCGCCGACGGCACGAAGCGCAGGCGTCTTCCCATAGCCCAGGTAGAAAGCGTCAGCACGACGATTGACCGTTTTGGCGGCTATGGACAAGGCACCGTCAGCACGGCCATTCCCTACAACCAGGCCGGCAGCCTCACGGTACTGCCCGGCGACCGCGTCGAGACGTGGTACGAGGGCAGCCGCCGCTACCGGGGCTACGTTTCCGCCCTCCAGCCTTCTTCGGATGAGCCGAGGAAAGTCGTCATTCAGTGCTACGGCGCGTCTGCCATTCTTCGGAAGCAGTTCACGAACAAGGCGTATGCGTTCCCGTCGGGCGGCGTGGACGTAGCCGAAGCATTCGCCGCGCTTGCCCATGATTTCCTGCTTCACGCGACCGGGCCAGGCGGCTTCCCGCTTGTTCAGTCCACGCAGATCCTGCCCATCGCGACGACTATTCAAAGCCTGGACGCCCGCAGGAAGCTCGCCGGCGACGTGCTGGACGCGCTGGTCAAAGAAGCGGGGAACCTCGCCGTCTGGGGCGTGGACGTGGACGCAAATGGCAACAACCGCCTGTACCTGCGCCCGCTGTCTCCTGCCGCGCCGCCGACCCATGCCATTGCCGTTCCGGGCCGGAATGTGGAAACGGCGACGGGCGAGCTGCAAACAGCGGACATCGTCAACCAGCTTACGATCACCGGCGGCGCGGCGACCTATCCGAACCTACTGCATAACGGCGGCTACGAGCTGCCCGTGCAGCAGGCCGACGGCGCGGGGAATCTTGTCGTCAACGGCGGCTTCGATCTTGGGACGGGTTCGGGGAACGCGACGGCCTGGGCTTTGAACAGCGGAGCCGCCGCCAACACCCCGTTTTCGTTTCCGCCGAAATCAGCAAGCGCCTACACCGGGAACCGTTTTCTTCAGCTTGAAGGCACTGGGCAGAACGCCGTGCAGGTGACGACGGCGGCACTGACCGCAGGGCATAACTACTGCCTCAGCGTTCGGGCCGCAAAAGAGATTGACCAGCAAATCTCTAACGGCCATGCGCTGCTGCAAGTCTATTCCGGCGCAAACGGCGCAGGAAACCTGCTAGCGTCGCAGACGGTCAGCCTCACGCCCAGCGGCCAGGGCTACGACTATTTTAGCGGCACGCTTGCCGCGCCCGCCGGCAGCGCGTCTTTCCGGGTGACCCTTGCCTGCGACACGAACGACAGCTCCCATGTCCCAAACAACGACGGGTATTCGGGGGGCCTCCTGATTGACGACGTGCAGCTTTACGACGTGTCCGTCGTGTACCAGGACGGCTGGTATGTAGACGTGATCGACCAGATAAGCTGCCGGGTGAACGCCGTCAACTGGGTGTATGAGGACTCGGCGTTTGAGGGCGGCTACTGCGTCTACCTCGATGCCACCGGGACAGACTCGGACGGCCACGACCTGAAATTGCAGCCACTAGAGACGGCGCGGTTTAAGGTCGCGCCGGCGCAGACGCTTCGGGCGGGGGTGTGGCTGAAGTCGCCGCCAAGTTCGCTGAACCCGCAGCCCCCGAAGTTCAATCTGGAAATCCGGCTGTATGATTCGTCGGGCAATTTGTCGCACACGCCGCGCACGACGTTCACGCCGGGATTTCTCGCAAGCTGGACGTATTTCGAGCTGGTGTGCTACGCCATCGCCGGCGAAGTGTCGGCAGATGCCAATCTCACCTGGCGCTCGGCGGGCAGCCTCCTGGTCGATGCGTTCTCGGTCCGGGACGAACAAGCGCCCGCGATGGCGGCGGCAAGCGGCAGTACGGCGCCGCTTGCGCCCTACCTGCCTGACGGTCCTCTCGTCTACTTCATCACCGCGTCCGACCCGTACCTGAATGGCACCTGGCGGCCCGCAAACGGCTACGCGGGCGCAGCGCCTTATGCAAACTCTGAAGCCGTGTACGGCCCGCGCTGCGGCACGTTTTCGGATAGTTCGGTGCTGCTTTTGAGTGACGCAATGGCGGTTGCGAACGGCGCCTTTCTTAGTCAAGCGTCGCAGGCTTCGCGCCCGTCGGTCACGCTTGTCAATGACCCCCGGCTGTTCTGGCCCGGCGAGACGATGAACCTCATCGGGGCGGACGGGCCGCAGCTTTCGCCGTCGGCGCTGCCTCTCGCCCGTGTGGTGGACACGTATGACGGCCTGCTGAAAACGCGCCTCGAATCGCAGACCGAGCAGCCGGACGTGGCGCTTGCCGTCAAGAAAATCGTTCAGGCGGAAATTAACCGGCTTGGGCCGGGGCAGAGCGGCGGCGCTTCGGGGGGCGGCTACTCTGGGGCAGCCGGCGGCGGCGCGTCCACGACGCCGGCTTACCGCACAAGCCTTCAAGCGTCTTCTACCGACCCAACGCTGCACGACGCTTTCACCGGCGCTCCCCACGCCTCGCAGGCAAGCCAGGCCGGATGGAGCGGCACGAGTGCGGAAGTTGTCGCCGGGCGAACGCGCACGGTCAAGGCTGTTTCCAGCACGAGCCTCGAGGGCCGGCTGGATGCGATGGAAGTGGACATTGCCGCCAAAGAGCCGGTGCTTGGCAGTCCGGGCGCAGACGGCTACGTTCTGTCCAGCACGGCGGCAGGGGCGCGGTCTTGGGCTGCGCCGCAGAGCGGGCCTGCTGGGCCGCAAGGAGCCGCAGGACCAACGGGCGCGACCGGGCCGCAAGGCCCGGCAGGAAACACCGGCGCACAAGGCCCGGCAGGAAACACCGGCCCGGCAGGAACGGCGGGTGCCACCGGAGCGCAGGGGCCAGCAGGCGCAACCGGGGCGGCTGGGCCTGCCGGCACGAACGGCACAAACGGAACGAATGGCGCGGCAGCCACAGTTGGGGTCGGAACCACGGCGACAGGCGCGGCGGGAAGTGCGGCCAGCGTCACCAATAGCGGCACGAGCAGCGCGGCCACATTCAACTTCACCATCCCGGCAGGAGCGACCGGAGCAACCGGGCCAGCGGGGCCACAAGGCACAGCCGGCACGAATGGCGCAGCAGGAGCGACGGGGCCAGCGGGGGCAAATGGAGCCGCCGCGTCTGTCAGCATCGGCACGACAACGACGCTTGCGGCAGGGGCGGCGGCCACGGTGACGAACACTGGCACATCCAGCGCCGCCGTCTTCAATTTTGGCATTCCGCAGGGAGCCGGCGGCGCAGCGGGAACGGGCGGTGTGGGCAGTGGAGCCTCAAACTATTTTGGCAGCGGAGCCGACGGCGGGGTAACTATCAGCGCGAACACGACCTGGGACAACACCGCTGCCGCCAACGACACCGGCCTCATCGTCAAGAACTTTACATCCCTGACCATCCAGAGCGGCGCGACGGTCACAGCCGCCCATCGCAGCCAGGTCATGCTGGTGTATGTGTCCGGTGACTGCACCATCGCTGGCAACCTCAACATGGACGCAAAGGGCGCAGCGGCAACGCCCGCTTCGGACATGGTGATTCGCAAGTACCTGGCAGCGACCGGCCAGTATTTTTCCAGCGAGTCCGCAAACCAAACCGTGCTGGGCCTGATCAATGCTTTTACCGTCCCCGCAGCGGGCGCGGCGGGCGCGGTCGGCACGACTAGCAGCGGGGTGGTCGGCGCAAACGGCACGAACGGCCAAACAGGCGGCGGCGGGGCGGGCGGCAGCAACGGCGGCACCAGCGCCGGCGGACACGGAGCTGCCGGCACGGCGTTCTGCGGCGGCTCCGGGGGCGGGGCGGGCGGATATGGCGGCAGCAGTCCGGTGGGCAAACCCGCTGCCGCAAATGGCGGGGCCGGCGGGGCCGGCGGAAGCGCCGTTGTCAATACATCTGCCTACGTGTTCGCCGGCGGCGCGGGCAACCTACCCGGCGCGGGAACGGCTACAGGCGGGGCGACTGCCATTCCGGCGGTTGGCGGCGGCGGCGGCACCATCATCCTGGTCGTCAAGGGCAACCTGACGATTTCCGGCACCCTATCGGCGGCGGGCGCGGCGGGTGGCAGCGGCAGCGGCACCAACAGCGGTGGTGGCGTTTGGGGCGGCGGCGGCGCGGGCGGCGGCTCCCTCGTCCTCCTCTACGGCGGTGCGTACAGCCATTCCGGCGCCGTGTCTGCGGTAGGTGGGGCCGGCGGCTTAGGCGGCGCGGCGGCAGGCCCCACGTCTGTCAGCTCATCCGCGTGTTCCGGCGGCGCAGGCGGCGCAGGCAGCGTCCAGACAATCCAGATCCAAAACTCTTAATTCAGAACAGTTAGGGTAGCGCGAACGAAATTATGTGGTCGCTGAACGGGTCGCCGAGCATCCAGTGACCGCCGCAGCACAGGCAGACGTATTCTCTGCCGCCGGCGGTGTAAATCATCGGAAGGGACTGGCCCCCTGCCGGAAGCGGCAGCGCGGCGATCTCGCGGCCCGTGCGGGTGACAAGGACGCGCAAATGATGGTCCAGGGTGCCGGCCACAAGCGTCAGACCGGAAGCGGTCGTAATCGCCCCGCCGAACGACGGCGAACCAAAGCCTTTGTAACCCGGAAGGCTTACCGCCTGCGGCATCCAGCCGAGCGGATGCTGCCAGGCGATGCGCCCCGAAAACGGGTCCACAGCGGCAATTGTGCCCCAGGGCGGCCTTGCCTCTGGCACGCCGCTTGGCGTTCTTAGGTAATCCCAGGAAGCTTCGTAGGACGTCCCCAGCATCTGGCCACCGCCATCATTGTCGAATCCGTGCCGGGCGTGTTTGCTGCCGCGCCGGTACAGCCGGATGAGCATGGGGAGGTTGTTCGTCGTGGTGACGACCAGCCGGCTTTTCGGGTCATAGGCCGCGCCGGACCAGTTGCAGCCGCCCAGGATGCCGGGTGACTGCACGGTGCCTCTCAGGCTCGGCGGCTCGAAGATCCCTGTTTGCGGCACAAGCGGGGGCGGCAGGATCTCGCTCGGCTGTGTCGGCGAAGCGCACTCGCCCGGAACGCCGCTGGCCGGGACTGGCAACTCGCGCATGGGAAACAGCGGCCGGCCGGAAACGCGGTCGAACAAGAACATGCGCCCCATTTTGGTGACCTGGCAAACGCCCCGGACCACCTTGCCGCCGCGCGTGAAGTCAAACAACACCGGCTCGGCGGGCAGGTCGTAGTCCCACAGGTCATGGTGAACGAGCTGCTGCGCCCACACGCGCTTCCCAGTGGCTAGGGAAAGGCAAGTGAGCGAATCACTGCCGGGGTCGGGGCCGGGCCGGGTCCCGCCGTAGCTGTCGTTTGAAGGGCTTGTCGTCGGGAGGTAGACGCGGCCGAGCGCCGGGTCATAGGACATCAGGGACCAGACGTTCGCCGCGCCGGGTCCGCCCGGACGGAGGACCAGCGGATGAAACGCCCAGACCAGCGCTCCGGTGTGAACGTCGAAGGCGCGAACGGCCCCGTCGGCAGCGTCCACCCGCACATTGTCGCCGATCTGCGACCCGCATAACGCGAGGTTTCCTGCGACCAGCGGCGGCGAATTGTAAACAATCATCCGGGCATGGCCCCGGCTCAGGCCACGCGCGATGTCGATGCGCCCGGCTGCGCCGAAGCTTGCGACAGCCTGGCCGGTGCGTCCGTCGATTTCGTAGAGCCAGTGGCCTGCCGGATACAGAAGCCGGTCGGGGTGGGCGTCCGGGCCGGAGGCGTGCCAAAGCGAGCAGCCCCGGTTGTTGCCTGTGCCGCGCCGGCCCGGCGGGTCGAAACGCCAAAGCGTCTGGCCGGTGGCAGGGTCAAGGGCCAGCAGGGCAGCGGACGGCGTCACGACGACAAGGTGCCCGGCGCAGACGATGGGCTGACACTCAAACGCCGCGCCCTGACCTGCCGGCAAAGCCGCGTCGCCGGTCTGGACATCCCAGGCGACCCGCAGCCGGGCCGCATTGCCTGCCGTGATCTGGGATGCCGGGCTGACTTGAGATGATTCGTAGAAGCGCGTACCGCCGGGATCGCCGCCGTACACGGCAGGTCCAGTCGCCAGCACGGCAGGATGGGGACGAAGCCAAAATGCGCCGCCGGCTGCCATAAGGATGCCGGCTGCCAGCAGGATGAAAACGGCCAGCCATAAACGCGGACGCAGAGAACGGGGCTTCAGGAAGCGTGATTTCAGAGAACGGGGCTTCAGGAAGCGTGATTTCAGAGTGCGCCGCTTGGCAGCATCCTCTCGGCTGGGAGCGGGCTGAGAAACAATCATACTGTATTTTAGCAAGGAGACAGCATAATGTCAAGCACGATTACCCCAGACGTTTTGAGCGCTGCGGTTTCCGAGTTCAATGCCGGCGCGAATTATCCTGTCGGACGCTACCAAATCACCTATGTGGACGGAGCGCTCCAGTACGCCGGCGGCACCAGCGGCGGGCAGGCAGGCGGCTGGTCCGTGAACTTCAATTTTAACGGCCCCCTCGGCTACCATGTCACGGACGGCAACGGCAACGATGTGGCTTTCCCGGCGACTACCGCCGGCTACGCCAACCAGGCAGCGTGTGAGGCCGCAAACGCTGGGAACCAGATCCTCTACGCGCACGCGGGCGGCACGATTGGGATGTATCTGCACGACACCGATTACAACGACAACACGGCTGGCTACCCAGCGCCGACGTTTTCAATGGCACCCGCACCCGCGCCTCCCCTAGCCGTCCCCACCCTCGCGGCCACCGGCGAGACTGCGGGCGGCGTTCCGGCAATTCTTTTGAAAGTGAGTTAAGCACAGTGAAAACCCTAAACCCCGCGCAAGCCCTGCCCGTCTTCGCGGCGCTGCGAAAGCGGGCGGCGGCATGGCTGCTGCGCCTTCTTCGTACCACCCTCTCGCCGATGAAAGAAGCCTTGATGGATGTCAAGGTCAATTCCGCGCTGCTGTTTTCGCTGCTGGGCAAGATCGCGTGGGTGCTGCCACTTGCGTTTTACTCGCATTTGTTTGACCTCTACCCAAGCTACTACAAACAGTTCGCCGACGCCGGGCCGGAATGGAAGTGGGCGCTCGTGATACTCCTTCTCATCGCCTGCGACATGGCCGCGATTCTGCGCCGGGCGTATGAGTGGCAGATTGTGTGCCTCGGCGCAGGGGCCTTGTTCTGGCTGACGCTGGCGCGGCTGATCACAAGCGACGTGCCGCACGGGCTGCTTGGCCTTCCCGCCGCCCCCACGGCCTACATTTACTTTTTTGCGGGGGCCGGCTGCATGATTGGGGCCTACCGCCTCATTCAGCAGCACGGCGCAAAAACGGACGCGCAGAACTGGCTGATCATCGCAGATTTTGTCGAGCAGGAACGCGCCGCTGGGGCGTTCTGGGCGCAGGACAGAGAGTCGCGGGAAGGCGTAGCGCGAGAAAAGCAGGCGCAGGAAAAAGAAGCCAGCCATTCCTAGAAATCAAACATTCCTAGAAATCAAAGAGGAACTATGCCAAGCCACATCACGCTCGCCTCTGCAATTCAGTGGGCGTTTAATTTCCTGGCTTCCGGCGTCCTGTGGAACACCGTCTCGCAACTTGTCAAAACAAAGTCAGATGCCCGGTATCAGCTTAAGCAGCTTGCGGTCCAGGCCGAAGTTGCCGAAACCGCGCGGAAACAGGCGGAAGCGCAGGTGCGGCAAGCTGAACGCGACGACGTGCGTGACGACGGCAAGTATGCCCTTGAACGCCAAAAAGCCGAAGACGAACGCCGGAAAGCTGCCGAAGACCAACGCAAACAAAATGACGAACGCGCCGACAAGCAGTATAAAGATGCCTGCGAATCCCGCGACTACTGGATGTCGCAATGCAAAACGGCGCAGGCCGAGCTTGACGCCCGCAATGCCAAATGGGTGGAAAACAGCACAAGTTACCCGGAAATCTCCGCTCTGATTGCCATACCCGGCGCGGTGCAGTGCCTCCGGGACCACCGCGACAAACGCCCACCCAGATCTTCTTAGTATGCCGCCCACATGAAAGGAAACAAACCCATGAACTTTGTCAAAATGATCGGCCAGCAAGCCGTCAACGCCGCCCTGCCGGGAATCAAGTTTGCACTCAAGCAAAACGCCGCAACCCTTGCTGCCAAGCCGAAGTACGCGGCGATCAGCGCCCTTGTGCTGCCCTTTATCGACGACCTGCTTGATAACTGGACCATCAAGCTGTAAGCCGCTCACTGAAGCTGTACATCATTTACCAGAAAGGAAACGACTATGACCGAAGCAAGTATCCACCTCGCGGGAATAATTATTCTCGCCGTGCTGGGCGTCATTTACCTGGCGCTTACCTATGTCAACAAAAGCATCCTGCCGGCAATCGGCGACTTCCGCAAGGCCCTGGCCCAGCAGGCGCTTGACCTGCAAGCCTTGAAAGGCGATCACGCGCTGAACCAGCAGGAAATCAAGCAGAACACAGCCAGGCTAAACGGGCAAAGTCAGAAAATTGACAACCTGCTGCTGGCTGCCCCTGCGCCCGTTTCGGCGGCGACTACCTCTGCCGCCGCCCCTATCGTCAATACTGCCGAACCAGCGCCAAGCACGGAAGCGCCGGGAGAACCTGCAACTTTGCTTGCGCCAGCAGACGGGTCAAAGCAATCTGGCGGCATCGTTTCTGATGTCATCAACTTAGTGAAGGGTTTCGGGCAAACCAATCTGCCCGCAGATGAAACGGCTCCAACGCCTGATGAAACGCTGCCGGCGGCGCTTGCGCCTGCAAAAGTCAATGTCACTGTTACGGCAGACCGCGCCTTGTCTGCCGACGAACTGGCAGCAGCTCACGCGGCGCTTGATGAACAAGCAAAAACTGGAGGGTCAGCCCAATGAAAAACATCACCGCCGTAGCACTTGCTGCACTCACCGACACGTCTTTTGCCGCTACGCCTGGCTGCTGCCAGATGTTCGCCCGCCAGGTCGCGGAATCCGCCGGCGATCCGGTGCAGGGCATCATGGACCAGTACCGCACCGGGAGCGCCCTCGGCACGATGACCAATTTCGAGCCGACCCCCTACAACGTCTGGGAAAACATCGGCAGCAGTGATGAAAAGCCCGAAGCCGGCTTCCTTCAGGCGGGCGACTTTCTGTATAAAGGCCGGGCCACATCCGGGCCGTTTGGACACGTCGGCATCTACATCGGCGACTTCAGGCTGGAAGGGCAGCCGCCTTTGCCGTGCGTCGCGGAAAATTCCT
>CAXTRL010000027.1:0-18011 GCA_964246575.1 uncultured Armatimonadales bacterium | reverse complement strand
CGCTGGCGCGTCAGGTGGAAGCGGACGTGCAGCATGACCTTGCCGCCTATGACATTCAAGACCCAACGACCCTGCGTGGCCTGTACGGCACCCTGACCACAACCGCCATGCTGCGCCGGGACTACCCCACGGCGCTGCTGGACATCCAGCAGGTGCGGACCCTCGCCCAGAAGCCGCAGGAAAAGCTGACCAGCGGGCTGGTCTTGCAGTCGCTGATTACGTCTGAGCAGTCTCCCAACGGTGACTTTTCCAAGACCCTGGAAGCCAATGTACAGACAGCGCTGACCGCCCTGCCTTATGACCAGGTGCAGGACAGCCTGAAATCCACGAAAGGCTCGTTTGAAGTCTTGTCGGAGCCACTGCTGCTCGGTTCGCTGTCGGCAGGCATTGACCCGGTGATGCAAACCGGCACCATCAGCCAGGGCATCGCCGACGCTCTGCTCGGCGCGGCGTTCACCGAGCGCTACATCTTGCCCAATAAAGCAACTTTACTTGCGGCCTACACGAACGTCCTGGCCCAGCACCAAACCGCCGTCAAGCAGGACATTTGGCCGGCGCGAGACGTGACGCTTGCATCTTCCGGCCCGCTTGCACCGAAGCTGCACCCCGTTCTGGTCGGCATCTGGGATTCCGGCGTGGACCTCAGCTTGTACCCGTCGCATTCCTGGACCGACGCCAGCGGCACGCACGGCATCGCGTTTACCCTGCATTCGGACCCGTCGCCGTACCTGTTGTATCCGCTGCCGGCGCAGGACCAGCAGTACCGAGATTATTTGAAAGGCTTTGAGGACTTGCAGGCCAATGTCGATAGCCCCGACGCCGCCGCCGTGCGGGCGAAACTTTCGACGCTGTCCCAGGATCAAGTCAAGCCGTTTTTGGAAGGCTTAGGACAGTATGGTAACTACGCCCACGGCACCCATGTCACGGGGATTGCCCTGCGCGGCAACCCGGCGGCGCATGTGGTGGTCAGCCGCATCACGTTTGACTACCATTTGGTTCCCGAAAAGCCGACCGTGGCCCAGGCCAAGAAGGATGCCGATGCGACCGTGACGTCCGTCAATTACTTTAAGTCGCGCGGCGTTCGGGTCGTCAACATGAGCTGGGGCGGCGACCTGGCCTCCATTGATACGGCTTTGGAGCAGAACCATTACGCGGGAACGCCGCAGCAACGCCGCGCTTTGGCAAAGCAAATCTACGGGATTGGCTATTCTGAGCTGTACCAAGCGATGAAAGCCGACCCGACCACGCTGTACTGCATCGCTGCCGGCAACAGCGACAACGATGTTGAGTTCAGCGACGTGTTCCCGTCGTCGTTCAAGCTGCCGAACGTGCTTGTCGTCGGAGCGGTCGACCAGGCCGGCGACCAGACTTCGTTTACGTCGTTCGGCAACGTAGACGTGTACAGCGACGGCTTTGAGGTGAGCAGCTTTATCCCCGGCGGCGACCAGGCCCGCCTCAGCGGCACCAGCATGGCCGCCCCGCAGGTGACGAATCTCGCTGCCAAGCTGTTCGCCGTCAAGCCTTCGCTGACCGTCGCCCAGGCCAAAGCCATCATCATCAGCACCGCAGACCCGCGTGAGGTCGGCGGAAAAACCGTGCGCTTGATTAACCCGAAGAAAGCCATTCTAGCAGCGGAGCGGAAATAAACAATTAAGGATTGGCCCTGGAGTAGAATTCCAGGGCTTTAGCCTTGCGATTGTTTGCCTTCGCGGACAGGAGAAATACACCGCAGAATTGTTTTATGTCCACGCAGGTGGACAATGGCACTTCTAAAGACGCGGATTTCCAATCCGGGTTCCTCCCGTCAACAACCACAAGAAGGAAACACCATTCAATGCCGAAGGTATTAGTTGCTGATCCGATTGCCGAAGAAGGCATCGAGATCTTAAAGCAGGCCGCAGACGTAGACGTGAAGATCGGGCTGACGAAAGACGAGCTGGCCGCGATCATCGGCGAGTATGACGCGCTGGCCGTGCGCTCGGAAACCAAAGTCACCGGCGACATTATCGCGAAAGCCGAGAAGCTGAAGATTATTGGACGCGCCGGGGTCGGCGTGGATAACATTGACGTGGAAGCCGCCACCAACCGGGGCATTTTAGTCGTCAACAGCCCCGAAGGCAACACCCTAGCGGCTGCCGAGCTGACCGTCGCCATGCTGCTGGCCCTGGCCCGCAATATCCCGCAGGCCGACGCCACCATGCGGGCAGGACGCTGGGACCGCAAAAAGTTCATGGGGTCGGAAATCTACGGCAAGACGCTCGGCGTGATTGGATTGGGAAAGATCGGGCGCGAAGTGGTCAGCCGCTTGCAGTCGTTCGGCATGAGCGTCATCGGGAACGATCCCTACTTGAAGCCTGAACAAGCCGATGCGCTGGGCATCAAATTAGTTGATTTGGACACGCTTTACGCCCAGTCCGATTATATTTCGGTGCATACGCCTAAAACCAAAGAAACGACCGGCATGATCAACGCCGAAAAGCTGGCCCTGATGAAGCCCACCGTGCGGCTGATCAACTGCGCCCGAGGCGGCATCATTGACGAAGCGGCGCTGGCCGAAGCCGCCAAAGCCGGCAAAATCGGCGGCGCGGCGGTGGACGTTTACACAACCGAGCCGGTGCCTGCCGACAACCCGCTGCTGGGCATCCCGAACATTGTCACGACGCCGCATCTTGGGGCCAGCACCGAAGAAGCGCAGGTCAATGTCGCGATAGACATCGCCGAGCAGATTGTGGAAGTCTTGGCCGGGAAGCCCGCCCGCGCCGCCGTCAACATGCCGTCGGTGTCCGCCGACATGCTGGGCCGCTTACAGCCGTACCTGACCCTGGCCGAGAAGATCGGCAGCCTCCATGCCCAGCTCACGTCCAGTCCTATCAGCGAAGTGGAAGTGGTCTACGCCGGCGACTTCGAGAGCCTGCCGACCGTGCATTTGACCCGCGCCGTTCTTAAAGGACTGCTGGAACCCGTCGTCGCCGAAAGCGTCAACTACGTCAACGCCCCCGCGATTGCCGCCGGGCGCGGCATCAAAGTGACCGAAAGCCGCACCTCAGCCTCGGGCGACGCCACCGGCGCGACCCTGACCGTGAAGAAGCGCGGCGGCAGCGCCGAGCGCGAGATCAGCGGCGTGGTGCTGGGGAAAGACCTGCGGATCCTGACCATTGACGGCTACCGGGTGGACGTGCGTCCGACCGGCCCGATGCTGGTCACCCAGCACACGGACCGCCCCGGCGTCATTGGTAAAGTCGGGACGTTGCTTGGCGACAACGCCATCAACATCGCCGGAATGCACGTCGGGCGCGAAAGCGAAGGCACCCGCGCGGTCATGGTCTTGAAGCTGGACACGCCGACGCCCGACCCGCTTTTAGAGCAAATCCGGCAGATTGACGGCATGGAAACCGCCAGATTGGTTCAGTTGTGAAAAAAGCCCCCAGCCTTTGCAGGCTGGGGGCTTGAAGCAGCAGGCTACGCGGCGGCGGACAGGCGCTTCCTGCGGACTGCAAGCGTCAGAGCGCCGAAGCCCAGCATCAGGCCGAGTGAAACAACCGTGGAAGCTTCAGGGACGGCAGCGGGCGTGACCGAGATGTTGTCCAGCTCGATTGCCGCGCCATTGTTGTTATTGTCAGCCGAGAAGGCCAGCGCGGTAACGGCGGAAGTTGCCGTTACGCTGAACGAATAAGGGGTGAACTCAGAAGCATTACTGCCTGGGCCGGTGTTAGGATAACCATTTTGAGGGATATTGATTGGCCCTAAAGTGGTGCCGCCGAATGTAACGGTGAGCGGGTTCATGGCGTCATCGTCGGCATAGAAAGAAAGGAGGTAACTTTCGCCGGGCGTCGTCGTCAAGTTCTGCGTGAGGGTCGTCGTGGTTGTGGGATCGTAGTCTAGATACAAGCTTTTACTGCCGGCGTAGACAAAGTCGTTGTTGGTGTCAATCGCTGCTGTTCCTGTTTGCACAGTCCAGCTTGCATCAAATGAAGGATCGCCTGCGGCGAAGGGATTTTCGTCGCCGTCCATCGCCGTCGGGTCTGCGGCCTCGAAAGTGCCGTCTTGGACTAGGTTCTGGGCGTGCGCGGGGTGCGCGGCAAAGCTCAGGCCAGCGAGAAGCGCCAGCGTTAGGCCGGCTTTACTGGAAATATGCATGGAGGTCCTTTCAGCAGAAACAGCGGAGACCTTACTGCCGGCCCAATTGCCCGCAGCAGAGAAGAATAGCGGTTTCTCACACTGCATAAATCATGCCAACCAAGCATTAGTACAAGTATTTTGGTTTATTTTCGCAAGTTTTTTGTTTTCAAGGAGTTTTCCATGAGTATTTGCAAGTTTCTCGCCGGCGGCGCTTCTGCCGCTCTCGCACTGTGCGTCTTTGTTCACCCCGCCTACGCCGCGCCCGGCCCGGCCCTGCCGCTGATTGGCGGCCCGAACGCCATCACCGCCGGCGTATTTATCCCGTCCAGCGGCGCGGCCAAATCCGCCGGCGGCAACACCCAGCTTGACGTTGAGTTCCACTACGGCCTGCCGATCCCAAACCCGACTCCCCTGCGCGTCGTGCTGGGCGCGGGAGTCGAGACCGGCTCCAAGTCCGGCAGCCATTCCACCGTCATCCCGCTGACCGCCGGTCTGCAATACGGGGTCGGCGGCGGGGTGTATGTCGGCGGCGGCATCGGCTACTACTTCCTGAACCAGCATCGCAACACCGGCTTTGACCAGCTCGGCACGACCAACAAGACCGGCGGCTACGGCGAAATCGGCTACGCTCTGCCCGGCGGCCTGCTCACGGTCAGCGCCAAGTACCAAGCCGTCCAGCGTGCCGACGGCTTCGTCCTCTCGGCGGGTCTGCATTTCTAAGCCATGAACAACAAAGCCCGGCACTTTCCGTGCCGGGCTTTTTTCGTTTCCCTTCTTGCCGCTTTTCCTTGAGTGTCGTTATCTATGCTCACGCTCTTTGAACATGAAACCAAGCCGTTTGGGTGGGACAGCCGCCGGCTGGCAGCGCTGTCACAGCTAAACCGGGTGTGGGGCGACGAAATCCTGCGGCCTGCGCTGGACAAGAACGGCGCTCCGTCGGTGCAGGCGACCCAGTATGTCGGCGTGATCCGCCTGGGCCGCGAGACAATTCAAGTCCTGCCGAAAATCTACAAGCACGGCGAGGAGGCAGTCTCGGAAGCGGCCCGCAACCTGCTTCATTTGCTGGCGCTGGCCGCAGACATTCCCATCAAGGAACACGCCCTTTCTTCCCTTCTGCGCCGGGAAGCCGACTGGTTTGAGATTTTGACCCGCCTGTTCGCGTCGCATCTGTCCGAGGCCTGGCAGCGCAGCCGGGTCCGAGGTTACGTCCCATGTGAGGACGACGCTTCTCCATTCCTGCGTGGTAAGTGGCGGATGGCGGCTCAGATGCGCCGCCCGGAGCAGCGTCATCGGTTCAGCATCACTTACGACGAGTTCACGCCGGACAATCCATTGAACCGCGTCCTGCGCTTCGTTGTGGAGCGGCTTTGGACGCTGACCCGCGACTCAGACAACCGCCGCACGTTGACCCTGCTGCGCTCTCAGATGGACGACGTCACGCTGCTGCCTGTTGTTGCTGCCTTCGACGCTTCCCCTACTCTGCTCACACGCCTGCACCCGGAGTATGTTCCGCTGCTGACGCTGGCCCGCCTCTTTTTGGACGGCGGCTCCTTGCAGTTATCCGGCGGCGACCGAGAAACCTTTGCCTTTGTGTTTGACATGAACCGCCTGTTTGAGTCCTTCGTCTTCGGCTTTTTGCGCCGCCACCGCGCCTCCATCTTGCCTTCTTCTTTAGCCGAATGTTCCTTGCTGCCGCAGTCGCAGGGGATCGCCCGGCATCTTGCCCGCTGCGACGACCGCGCCGTTTTTCGCCTGGAACCCGACCTTGCCCTGCGCTCCCCGGACGGCACATTTCCATTGCTCCTCGACACTAAGTACAAGTCGCTGTCCCCAACCACGAGCCGCACTGCCGGGATTTCGCCTGCCGACATGTACCAGATGCACGCCTACGCCCGCCGCTACGCCTGCCCCCGCATCCTGCTCCTGTACCCGCAGACCGCTGGCATGGCCTCCCCCCTGCGCTTGCGCTTTGACCTGGAAGGCGGCGGCACAATAGAAGCCGCGACGCTGGACTTGCGCGTCGAGCTAGGCAAACCCGAAGGCATACAGCAGTTAATTGATGAGATGAGAAAGATTTTAGAGATATAATAAAGTATGCCAGCACCTTATCCCAGCAAAAACGAAATTGAGTTACCTTTGCTTAGAGTTATAGCAGAGCATAGGGGACAAGCTAAACCAAGTGAAATATATGACGTACTAGCGGCTCATTTCGGCCTGTTGCTAGAACAGAGAATAGCAAAATCTAGAACAGCACCAAGTCGAAGCCAGAGTAAATGGGAGAATGATGTTCAAGCTGTGCGTAGCAGTCTTGTGAAAAATGGTGAACTCGCTCCAACAGGAGTAGCAGGCTTTGGTATTTGGAGGATAACACTTAAAGGAGAGGCACGATTATCTCGCGACAAAGAAGGTTCTCCTAAGCCACGCTCTGCGGATATTCTGCTGACTAGAAAACTTCAAGACGACTATTATCCACTAGAGCCGCCGGAAGCTGAGATGGCTAATATCCTAGTTGAAAAAGGACAAAGATTGTCCTGTATGACGGCCATAGGAAGCATGATTAACGGCCAAAATGCTATCTGGACAAAGAGCAATTTTGTTTGCTATCAGCCTGAATACGGCATTATGATAACACGCCTAGTCGGAAGCAATGAGATTGTAAGCAATGCCATCAGTGATCAATTTGTTCGTTTTGCCCACGACGAGTATTATCATGTGATCTTGAGTTTACAGGAGAAAGAAACAGAAGAACGCCTCAAACGATTAGCACAAGATGATGCTACGGCTAAATTAGTCCAACCGCTGCTAATAATAGCGGAGCGGACACGGAACATTTTGCTGTATGGACCGCCGGGGACGGGCAAGACGTGGCTGGTGACGCAGTTTGCGAAGGCATTCACCGATCCAAGCAAAGTAGAGATGGTGACATTTCATCAGTCGTTTGCTTATGAGGAATTCGTGGAAGGCATCAAGCCGCGAAACGACGAGAAAGGGCAGATTTTCTACCGCGTGGAGCCGGGTGTGTTCAAGAGCATTTGCCAGAGGGCAGCGGCGGACTTGGATGGAAAGTACCTGCTGATTATTGACGAGATCAACCGGGCCAATATCGCAAAGGTGCTGGGGGAGCTAATCACTCTCGTTGAAGACGACAAGCGGCTGGGAGAAAACAATGCGCTTCAAGTCCGGCTGCCGTATTCGGGAGAGTTGTTCGGGGTTCCCAAGAACTTGACCATTCTCGGCACGATGAACACGGCGGACCGCTCTATTGCTCTGCTGGATTTGGCCTTGCGCCGCCGCTTTACGTTTATGGAGATGCCGCCTAACCCATCGCTGCTTCCTGTCGATGTCGCCGGGGTCAATCTGCAAAATCTGCTGACGCGGCTGAACCGGCGGATTGCGGCGCTGCTGGACCCGGACCACCAAATTGGACACAGTTACTTGATGGGAATTAAAACCGAAGACGACCTGCACTTTGCCTGGTATCACCGTGTTCTGCCGCTGCTGCAAGAGTATTTCCATCACGACGGAGAGCGGATGCAGGCGGTTGTCGGCGCATTTGTTCAAGAAGTTGTTTTGGACGCCGGGACAAGAGCGGCGCTTGGGGCGGTGTACGAAGACGTGCCTCGCTATGAGGTCGCGCGGCTTGCGGGAAATGAGTTTCGGGAAGCGTTGCAAAAAATCGCCGGGTAAACACAAAAAGCCGCCTGTTCCTGAATAGGAAGGGGCGGCTTTTTCCGTCTGAGACTTGCTGTGCTTAATTGGCAAGCTCGGAGGCTTGGGCGATGTCTACGCTCTCACCGTCCAGCCAGAAATGGGAAAACGGGCTGTGGTCCAGGGTCATTGTAGACAAGTCCACATGCTCCTGCAAGCCGAGCAGGGCGCGGAACTCCAGGGCGCTGTCGCCGTCGGAAAAGCAGGCCAAGTAATCGGTGCCTTCTTGCAGCAGGCAGATGAATTCGCCGGAGTCAATGTGCTGAAGCGCATAAACGCGCTGGGTGGTGTCTATATTGGGTGTGGTTGTGATTTCGTTAGGTTTCATCTGAATATGCCTTTTCAACCCCTGCGGAACGTCCGCGAAGGGACCTCGTATTCATTGGGTACTTGCTTTTCTGTTACGCTTTTATTTACCCTGCCGTTCCTGCCGTCAACCGCTTGGCCCGAATTTTCGGATTTGCTCGGTTTGACAACCCGGCGGGCGATATGCTACACTGCCGAGTGAAACAATCTTCGGTTGGCCTTGCAGACCGGCAGGTCTATGTTTTTGATCTGGACGGCGTGATGTACCTCGGTGACACGGCCATTCCCCATGCCGCCGGCGCCATCCGCCGGCTCTTGACAGCCGGTAAGCGGGTCTACTTTCTGACTAACAATTCCGGCAAAACACGCGCGGATTACAAGCAAAAGCTGGCGGATGTCAACAGCCTGGACATTCCTGAGTCCACCATTTTCACGTCCGCCTATGCGTCTGCTCTGTATCTAAAACAACGCGGGGCCGCAGGACGTTCCGTGTTCGTCATCGGCGAGCCGGGCCTCGCTTCCGAGCTTTCCGCCGCCGGAATGGCCGCCGTCACCGAGCCGGACAGCGTTGACATTCACCAGATTGATTACGTTGTGGTCGGCATTGACCGCAAGTTCACTTACGACAAGCTGCGCTTCGCCCACGCCGCTATTACGCGCGGCCACGCTCAGTTTATCGCCACCAACCGGGACTCGACATTCCCGATGGAAACCGGCGAAATCCCCGGCGGCGGTTCGCTTGTTGCCGCCCTTGCCACTGCCACAGGCCGCGAACCCGTCACCATCGGCAAGCCTGAAACCCACGCCTACGAAGCCATCCTCGCTGATGCCAGCGTCACCGCCGCCGACAGCGTCATGGTCGGCGATCGCCTCGACACAGACATCGCCGTTGGCAACCGCTCCGGCGCATACACCGTTTTGGTACTCACCGGCGTCACAAGTCCCGACAAAGCGCAGACCGCGCCACCCGAATGGCACCCTGACCGAATTATCGGCGACCTGCGCGAATTAGATTAGGTTTCTATTGGATTAGGTTCTTTTATCTGATGCTGCCAGCCCCTAATAATGGGGAAGAAAAAAACCTCACCCTGCGTCTTGGCGCGAGGCGAGGTTCTTTGGGGTTGAAGGCTAGGCGCTTGACTTTTTGCGGTTTTCGGCTATAATCAAAGTGCGGCAAGGATGAGACGCGGCGATATGGCGGAAAAACTGACCCGATGGTTCATTTTTGGAGTGGTCGTTTCTTTGCTGCCATTCGCGCTTGCTTACCTGAACCTTTGGGCGTCCAAGAAGCCTGTCAAAATTGAGGACTTGTTCTCGCGCGGCGAATTGCTGCTTGTTTCTACCGCGATTGGCGCGGCAGCGATTGGGGAGCTGCTGGGGATCAAAGAGACACACGCGCTTTACAAGATCATTATCGGCGGGTGTTCTTTTGTTGCCGTCCTCACACAGATGGCTTGGTATGCGTATGCCAGTGACGCAAGCCGGAGGCTGGATGGGCGGAACGTCGCCAAGCTTTCCGTCGCATTTTTCGTTGTCACGCTTTTTTGCAGTGCAGCTTGCCTTTTTCTAGTAAGCATCTAAGATCGGAAGTTTGCAGCTAGGAGAAATCAAGATGAAGCCGAATCAAGAGGTGCAGGGGGGGAGGAACCCCTTATTTGAGAATATCACACTGGGAATTGCTATTGTTTGCGCTCTGGTTGCGGTGGTGACGGCGCTGATTGCTCACGGCTGATGCTTTCCTGACTGTCTGCGCTAAAATGCCAAAAGCCCCTGCTTCTTGACTAGAAGCAGGGGCTTTATTTGTAACTTGGCTTTCCCCTAATAGGGGAGGGGTTCTTTAACCCAGCCATTCGGGGTGCTGGGCCGTGCTGTCAAAGTGGGGCGTGGTCTTGAACAGCTCGGTGGAACCGTTCGCCGCCGCGACCTGGGTGCGGGACAGCAGCGCGGAAATCTGGCCGGCGGTCAGCGGTTGGAACGTCCGGGCAGCCGTCAGCGCCTGCTCCAAGATCTCCATCCGGTCAATGCCGCAGACGACGACTGAGACCGGCATGGTCATGGAATAATGGATCATCTCAATCGGCGTGGACAGCTTGTCGGCCAGCACTTTATCTAAAATAAAGTGGTCGCCGAACGTCTTCATGCCTAAGATTCCGATCCGGCGCTGGACCAAAAGCGGCACGACCGTCTGCGTGAAGCTTCGGAAATGCGCGTCCATGACGTTGATCGGCATCTGCACCGTGTCGAAGTGGAACCCATGCGTGTCGGCGACTTCCAGCATCCGGCGATGCACCAGCGGGTCTTTATGCCCGGTGAAGCCGATAAAGCGCACTTTGCCGGCCTGACGCGCGGCAATCGCAGCCCCAATCGCGCCGTCTTGGGCAAAAATCCGGTCCGGGTCTTCCATACGCAGGATTTCGTGGAACTGGATCAAATCCACATGGTCGGTCTGAAGGCGCGTCAGGGATTGGTTCAACTGGCTGTCAAACGACGAGCGGTTGCGCCCGTCAATCTTGGTCATCAGAAAGACTTTTTTGCGGTAGCCACCCGACGCCAGCGCCTTGCCCATGCGGACTTCTGAGTTGCCGTTGTTGTAGTCCCAGGAATTGTCCATGAAATTGATGCCGCGATCAATTCCCGTGTGGATGAGCCGAATCCCTTCGGCGTCGGTGTCCGGCTTGCCGATGTGGAAGCCGCCCATGCCGACCAGCGACACTTCTTCCCCCGTAGACCCGAGGCTCCGGTACGGCATATCGCCGCGCCTCGTGCTGGGCGGCGTCGGCAGGCTGCCGGGCGTCGTAGGCGTTGAAGGAGCCACATCTACGGGCTTATCTGTGCCTTGTGCCAAAGCAGCGGTTCCCGCGAGACCGGCGGCGGCCAGTGCACCGCCGAGTAAGAATTCGCGTCGTGTATTTTCCATGCTGAGGTTATACCAAAGCCTCTGCCGTCCCAAACCGCAGGCCATCATGCTGCAACATCATGCTACAATAAGATATTCTATGGAACTGAAAGAAACCGTGCCGGAGAAGCCGGACTTGCCGAAAAGAACCGACAGCCCGCAAGCGGCCCTCCTGCGGTCGGTGGGCCTGACAATCCTTTCCGGGTTGCTGCTGGCGGGCGCACAGCCGTCGCTGGATTGGGGCTGGCTGACGTGGCTCGCTCTTGTTCCCTTTCTGTCTTTGTTCCCACTTCGCAGCAAGCGCTCTGCCTTCGCGCACGGGATGGTGCTCGGCATCTTCTCGCTGGGCGTGATGTCGTACTGGGTTGTTGTTTTTGCGGAACGCTTGATCGGTCCCGCGCTGAGTGTTCTGGGCTGGGTGCTGCTGACACTCTGCGAAAGCTTCTTTGTCGGTGTTTGGGCGGCGGGAACGCAGTGGTTGTTGGGACGAAGTGTCTGGGCCTGGCGGCTGGGCGTTCCGGCGCTGTGGACTATTGCGGAATGGGCGCGGCAGTCAGGGACGCTGGGCTTGTCTTGGGGGGATTTGGCGCACACGCAGCATCTGGCGCTCCCAATCCTACAGCTCACCAAAATCTTCGGCCTGTGGGGACCGGCTTTTTTGATCGTGCTGGTCAACCTCGCCCTGCTGGAAACACTGCGCCTGCGGCGAGTGACTGCGCTGACAGCGCTGGCCGGAGCGCTGACCCTGGCCGCCTGCGTCTACGGAGTTCAAGCGATCCGTGCGGAAAACCTGCACCCAGCATTCGTCGCCGCCGCGCTTCAGGGCAATGTAGACCAGAGAAGCACCCGAAACCCGGAGCAGGACCCGGCGTATACGGCACGCACGATGCAGGTTTTTCTAAGCCAATGCCGCACAGCGGCGGCCCACGGGGCCAAAGTAGCTGTCTGGCCGGAAACCGCTTTTCCCGGCCACTTGCGGGAAGACGTGCAGCCGCAGGAGCAGGCGGCACGGGAAGCGCGGCGCGACGGCGAAGTGCTTGTGATCGGCAGCGCGGAATATGACTGGTGGCTGCGGAAGAACGCGAACAGCCTGCTGCTCATGGACCAGGCCGGCAGCATCACGGGCAGTTACCAGAAGCGGCAGCTCGTCCCGTTCGGCGAGTTTGTGCCGGGAGGCGACTGGTTTCCGTTTTTGGAAGCGCTGCATGTCCTTCCCGTCCACATGAAGGCGGGGGACGACACGCAGACGCTCCTCGACGGCGGCCCGGTCGTCGGCAAGCTGGGAACGACCATCTGCTTCGAGTCTTCTTATCCGCGCTTTCTGCGGGAGCAGGTCGCCCGTGGGGCCGGGCTGCTGGTCATCTCCACCGATGACGCCTTGTTTGCCGGGACCTCGGAACTTCGACAGCATTCGGCGGTAGCGGCGGTTCGGGCGGCGGAAACGGATCGGTACACGGTCCGCAGCGCCGCGACGGGGATATCGGAGATCATCGCCCCCACCGGTCAGGTACTGGCAGAAGCTGGGCCGGGCCGCCGTGCGGTGGTCTGGGCACCCGTGGAGTCACGCGCGACCCTTACGCCTTATGTCCGCTGGGGCGACTGGTTTATCGCGGTCTGCGCCCTCCTGCTGGCCCTCATCAGCTTTCTGCCGCGACAGCGCAGCGCGGCATGAAAAAGCCCTTCCCAAACCTGGGAAGGGCTTTTGAGTTTTGGAAAAATCAGGCTGCGTTCTTGACAGTTTTGCGGCGGGCAGCCACGACAGCCAAGCCGCCGAGCGCCAGCAGGAGGCCGAAGGAAACCGTTGTGGACGCTTCAGGAACCGGCGCCATTCCGGGGCCGGCGACAGTAGTCGGGAAAACCGTAGAAGCTGTGCTTCCCTGGCCGGAGACAGCAAGCTGACCGCCCTGCGGCGCATCCGCAGAGGAAAAAGCAAAAGTTGCCGGAGTGCCATCGGTCAAATGGGTTGTAGTGCTTGAAACATCGATGTCACTGCCCGTCTGGGTGGCGGAGAAACCCGAAGGTCCGGAAACAAAGGATACATTCGGGTCTGTGAACACGAAGTTGAGATTGTTCGGGTTGAAGGAACTGGCCTGCGGGAAGGTTTGGGGTACGGAAGTAATGCTGTAAGAATACGTGTAAACGCCGGCGTTCTCAGTCGGCGCGGCGGGTGTGACATCCAGGGTTGCAAATGCATGGGCGGCTCCGCCCTGGCTGAGTGCGGCCAGGACAAAAAGTCCCAAGCTGGCTTTGTGAAACATAGTCATCGTGTGCATAATCTCTTTCTATGGGTTTTCGTGATGGGACAATACGCAAGGTTGTTATACAGCACAAATCAAGCCGAAATCTGTGGTTAGGGCTACACTTGTTGAAAACCAGCAAAAATACGGGGCTGAGATGCTGGCAAAAAGCAGGGAAGTTGTGGTGGCGGGAGGCTTCTAAGAGTGAAGGATGTGTATGCTAAGAGGGCGGGCGGGGAGTTAGCTGCTTCAAAACAGCAGAAAGCGGGCGAAAAGTTTCGCCCGCAAGATTCATGAGGCCATAATAATTAGCCGCCCGCCGGGACGGCGGTGTCGGCTTCTTTGGCTTCCAGCGTGGTCTGGATGCACTCAGCAACGAGCTTTTCCACCATGCGCGTCGACTCGCCCATGGAGTTGGACGCGCCTTCAATGCGCTTTTCCGAAAGCGGGCAGATCGCCCAGGCTTTCACTTTGGCGGGCTTCTTCACGCCAATTTGGTTTGTCCCGCCCTGCTGATAGTTGATTGTGACCGTGTAGCCGCTGATTTTTGCATCGTAGGATGCCATGCGCGTAATCCCCCCCAAGAGTTCTTCGGGTAATGTTCAACACCGTGTCGGGAAGTTCCTGCATGATTTTCACGACTTTTTCATCTATGCAGTCCAAAAAACGAGCGGGTCAGGAAGTGACGCGCAGCACTTCCTCCAATGTGGTCTGCCCGGCGGCGGCCTTTCGCACCCCATCCGCCAGCAAAGTCTTCATTCCGCCGTCAATGGCAATCGCCGCCAGCTCTCCGGCAGGCGCATGGCGCAAAACCGCTTCGGCCAGAAGCTCCGTCATGGTCAGCACTTCGTACAATCCCATCTCGCCCGCGTAGCCCCGGCCCCGGCACTGCTCGCAGCCGGCGGCTCCAAAAAAGACCGTTCCGGCAGGAGCCTGGTATCCGCCTTCCGCGGCCTGGATAAGCAGCGCCTTCAAGACAGGCGCTGTGGACATGTCCACCGGCTGCTTGCAGGCCGCGCAAACTTTGCGGGCAAGCCGCATGGCGATAATGCCTGTCACCGTCGCCGCAAGGAGCGCCGGCTTCGTGCCGAGTTCCAGCAGACTGACCAACGCCGAAACCGCGTCGTCCGCTTCCAGCGCGGCCAGCACCAACTGCCCCGAAAGCGACGCTTCCATCGCAAGCTGCACCGCTTCTAAACCCTCAAGCGGTGACGCCAAAATTACGTCGCCGTCCTGCCGCCCGAACGCCCGCAGGGCGGCGGCGATTGTCAGCCCCGCGCTTAGATTGACCTGCATCTGGGTCACATACGGCAGCGGGAACGCCACGGCGTCTTCAATCGTCAGCGTCTTTTTGTCTGTCCCCGCGAACTCGGACAACACAGCATAAAGCAGCGTCGTCCGCCCGGACCCCGCCGGGCCAGTCGCCAGCACAATTCCTTTCGCCTGATGGGTCAGCGCCCGAAGCCGCTCCAAGTCTTCCGGCGTGAGTCCAAGATGGTCCAGGCCAAGCCGGGCCGTCATGCTATCCGAGATATGCAGTGTTACCGCCTCCCAGCTGACAGTCGGCAGCGTGAAAACACCGATGTCAAACTCGCGCTCGTCGTGCGTGAACAGCATACGCCCGTCCTGCGGCCTCTGCGTTTCGTCCGCATTCAGCCCGGCCAGCGTCTTGTATTCGGCAACTAACGGCGCGTGCAGAGTACGTGGAAGCTTCATGAACTCACGCAGCTCACTTCCAATGCGGAAGCGAATGTGCAGGCCCTCTGCGTCTAACTCCAAATGCACGTCGCTTGCGTCGGCACTTAAAGCGCTGATAATGATCTGGCGGGCGATGAAGCTGATCCGCGCCGTTTCGTCACCTTCCATGCCTGCGTCTGAAAAAGTTAACTCACTGTGCAGGAACGCCAGCACCTTTTCTAAATCTTCACGCGGCACAGCAGGAACGGTAGTGGCCGCAGCGGATACAGGGGCGGCGGCAGACCCGCGCTCCATGTAGGCGACCAAATCGGTTTTCCGAAACCGCCACTGACGCCCCACTTTGAGGCCCTTAATTTCCTCCTGCCCCAGCAGACGGTACAGAGTCGGCTTACTCGTGCCTAAGAACTTGACCGCTTCGTCCAAACTCAGAAGCTCATCCGAAGTCTTGTCGGCTTCCGAACCAAGCATTCCCTTTATGTACTTGGAGAGGTCTGGGAACTTACCCCCCGGCGACGGGGTATCTTCGGACGTAAGATCTTCGTTCTGCAACAACTGCAACTGTTCTTGAACATCGCTCAGCGAGAGGCCGAGTTTCATCAAAACTCTAGCCGCAAGCCCTTCGCCTTCGCGAATCAGCCCTAAAAGCAAATGCTCCGCGCCGATGTAATTGTGGTGTAGCTGCTGCGCTTCATCATAGGCAAGATCTATCACCCGCTTGGTGCGGGGCGTGAGCTGTATATTCTGCACTTTTTTGTTTTTACCACGCGCAACATGAGCCTCAACACTCGCCCGCACCACATCCAGCTCTACCCCAAGCCTTTTCAGCATCAAAGCGCCGGCGCTTTCAGGAACACGGGTAATACCAAGCAAAAGATGCTCAGTGGACACATAGTTGTCGCCCAGCCTCCTAGCTTCTTCCTGCGCGTAAAATACGACTTTTCGAGCGTTTTCGGTAAATCTTTGCCACATAGCTGACTTTCCTTTCGAGTTATCACAGCTTATCAACTTGTAATTTTTACATAATAACACGTTTTGATAATAGAGTCAAGCCCCTTGCGAAATATCTTCCGAATATGCCATAATAGCCGGGCGCGTGGGCGATACCTGCCTGCGCCGCATCCCCCGCGCCCCCAATTTTCACCGAGTCATTTGTGTCAGGAGCTGCATGTCTACTAAGTATATTTTCGTCACCGGCGGCGTCGTGTCGTCCATCGGCAAAGGCATCACCACGGCAAGTTTAGGCCGCCTGCTCCGTAACCGGGGATTCGGCGTCACCATGACCAAGCTGGACCCGTACATCAACGTAGACGCCGGGACGATGAACCCCTACCAGCACGGCGAAGTGTTTGTCACCGACGACGGCGCGGAAACCGATTTAGATTTAGGCCACTATGAGCGCTTTGTGGACATCAATCTGACCCGCGACTCCACTGTCACGACGGGCGGCGTCTACTCCACGGTCATCGCCAAAGAGCGGCGCGGGGACTATCTCGGCGGCACGGTGCAGATGATTCCGCATATCACAAACGAAATCAAAGAGCGCGTGATTGGGCTGGGGAAAAAGTCGGGAGCGGACGTTGTCATTGCCGAAATCGGCGGCACGGTCGGGGACATTGAAGGGCTGCCGTTTTTGGAGGCTATTCGCCAATTACGCAAAGATGTCGGGCATGAAAACGTGCTGTATGTCCATGTCACGCTCATTCCCTATGTCGGGCCGTGGGGCGAAGTCAAGACAAAGCCCACCCAGCACTCGGTCATCAAGCTGCGCGAGATCGGTATTCAGCCGGACATTCTCATCTGCCGCACGAAGCTTGACATTGACGACGACATGAAAGAAAAAATCAGCCTCTTTTGTGACGTGGACAAAGACGCCGTGATTGAAGCCAAAGACTCCGAAACCATCTACGAAATCCCGATGGTCTTTGAACAAGAGGGCCTCGCCGATCTGGTCGTCAAGCGCTTGGGTCTGCCGGGCAGCCCCGCCAACATGGCCGAGTGGCACGACCTGGTCCGCCGGGTCAAGCAGCCGAAACACGAAGTCAACATCGCCGTCGTCGGCAAATACACCGGCAACGGCGACGCTTATATTTCCATTGCCGAAGCCCTGAAGCACGGCGGCATCAGCGGCGACGCCCGCGTCAACATTGAATGGATTGAAAGCGACGATCTGGAAGAACCCGGTTTAGACATGGCCGAGCGCTTTGCCAAGACCGACGGCCTGATTGTCGCGCCCGGCTTCGGCGGGCGCGGCGTGGAAGGCAAGATCGCCGCCATCCAGCACGCCCGCGAAAGCGGCCTGCCCTTTCTCGGCATTTGCTACGGTTTGCAAATGGCCGTGATCGAATTTGCCCGCCACGCCTGCGGTTTAGAGAACGCCAATACCGAAGAAGTGGACGCCGAAACGCCCTACCCCGTTGTCCATATCCTGCCGGAGCAGAAGCACGTCACCGACAAAGGCGCATCCATGCGCCTCGGCGCGTACCCCTGCCGCCTCACTCAAGACTCCATGGCGGCCAAGCTGTACGGCCCCGGCACGATTTCCGAGCGCCACCGTCACCGCTACGAAGTCAACAACGAGTACCGCGAGCAGATGACCGCCGCCGGCATGGTCTTCAGCGGCGTTTCCCCCGACTACCGTTTAGTGGAAATCATCGAGCTGCCGTTAAGCGCCCACCCATACTTCATCGCCACCCAGTTTCACCCGGAGTTCAAGTCCCGCCCCAACCACGCCCATCCCCTCTTTGCCGGATTGATCGCCGCCGCCCTTACCCGCAAGAAGGACACAGCCGACGCACATGCGGGCATAACGCTTGAAGCTGCCGAAGCGCTTGCATAAGGAAATTCCCCATGACGCTCCAAGAGTTGCTGCCGCCGGGCATTTATCCTGTTTGGTCACCTTATAATGCCGATGAAGCGGCAGAAGTTTTGATGAAGATGCTTGCAGAAGAGGAAGCAGCGCAAAAGCTGGGCATTAAGACAGAGGACAATAAGAGGTAATGGTCTAATTTAGTTTGTTTGTTGTATACTGTCGGCATGGTGACGCAAAC
>CAXTRL010000026.1:0-18043 GCA_964246575.1 uncultured Armatimonadales bacterium | reverse complement strand
CCTGAAAGTAATGCTCCACAGTCTGCCAGGGCTTGCCGCCGAGGGTAAAGCTGTGTTTGGAAAAGTTCGAGAAGCAGCCATAAGGCGCATCCCGCTCCCGATAAAACTCAATCGCCACTAGTTTGGTCTCCGCTCAATAACGCGCCTGCTCCTGCATTTGGTGCATCACGTCCCAGACTTTGAAGTATGCGTTGTGGCGTTTCGGCTCGCGGACGCTGGCCTTGAAGTTGCCGTAGTTGATGTCCAAAAGGCGCTCGCTGACCGCGTCGGCGACTTCTTTTTCGGGCAGAACCGCCCGGAAGCGGTAGTCGCTGCCGCCGCCGACAACCACCTGCGCTTCAGGGAACACGCGCTCAATGTCGCCCGCTAAACGGGCGCGGACAAGCATCGCGCCTGGCTGCTCGGTGTGCCGAACAATGGAAAGCATGGCGTCGTTCATTAAAATCCACATGGCGTCATCTCCTGTTTGTGTAACATAAACACTATACCACAGTATGCGTAATTTTAACACTAATCAAGAAAACTCTTTTTGGGCGCAAATTCATATAGCAGGGCCGGACGATGTGCGCCGCGCTTTTCTTCCGCTGTGGCCGCCAGCGTCCCGGTGCTAAGGACCCATTTGCGGAAGTTGCGCTTGTCTAACACGCGGCCTGAAATGGTCTCGTACCTTTCCTGCATCTCGGACAGGGTGAAGCGGCGGGGCAGCAGCGCAGCGGCAATCTGTAAATCGGTGTCCAGACGTGCCCGCAGCGAGGCGACGGCATGGGCCAAGATCTCCGAATGGTCAAACGCCAGCGGCTGAGGCAGGGATTGGACCGCGAACCAGGCGGCTTCGGCAGCGTCGGTGCCGGCGCGAAGCGTCAGCGCGTCGCTTGCGACAAGCGCCGTGTACGCCACGGTGATGACCCAGGTGCGCGGATCTCGCCCCGGATCGCCGAACGCCCGAAGCTGCTCCAAAAGCACTTCACGGACGCCGGTTTCTTCGGACAGCTCGCGCCGCGCCGCGTCTTCCAGCGATTCGCCGGGCCGGACAAAGCCGCCGGGCATGGCCCATTGTCCGGCAAACGGCCAGTCTTTGCGCCGGATGAGCAGCACTTGGAGCGCCCGTTCGCGCACGGTGAAAAGGGCAATGTCGGCAGTGACAGACGGGCGCTCAAACGCCGCCGGGTCGTAGTCTTCTTCGGGATTGTTAGGGGGGCTTGTCGTGTTCATCAAACACGATTATCGCAGAAACGCGCGGCGGCGTCAAGGGGAAGGAACTTCATACGCCCAAAAATCGTGCGCCAGCAGCGTGTTCGGGAAGATGGCCTGCGCTTCGGCCAGCAGCTCGCCGGTGCGCGGCTGGGAGTCCGACTCGTAGCGGGCGCTGAGGTGGGTCAAAATCAGCGTGCCGACCCCGGCGTCGCGGGCGGCGGCGGCGGCCCCAGCGGCGGTGGAATGGCCGGCGGCGACGGCGCGTTCGGCCTGCTCGGTCAAAAACGTCGCTTCATGCACCAGAACGTCGGCGTCTTGGGCTAGTTCGACTGTTGCGGGCGTGACGCCCGTATCGCCGCAGATGACGACTTTACGGCCTGGTCGCGGCGGCCCGACCAGCGCCGCGCCGTCCACAGTCCGGCCGTCTGGGAGCGTGATGGTTTCGCCTGCCTTAAGCTGCCCAAAGAGCGGGCCGAACGGGACGCCGAGCGCCCTGGCTTGGCCGGCGTCAAATGTGCCGGGGCGCGGCTTTTCGGAAACAGTATAGCCATAAGACGTAATCCGGTGGTTCAAGCGGCGGCAGTACACTTCGCGCGTGTCGTCTTCGTAAACTAAGCCCTCGGTGACGGAAACAAATTGGAGCGGGAACTTGAGGCCAGTCGCAGTCAGCCGCAAGGTCACGCGCAGCCACTCTTCCAGCCCATGCGGCCCAAAGATCGTCAGCGGCGTCTGGACGTCCTGCGCCGCCGACCGGCTGGCGAGCAGCCCCGGCAGGCCGAAGACATGGTCGCCATGCAGATGAGACACATAAATCTGCTCCAACTGACTGAGCTTCAGCGGCGAGCGCAGCACCTGCTGCTGGGTGCCTTCGCCGCCGTCAAACAGCCACAGCGACGCCCGCTGCGGCCATTGCAAGCCTAAGCTGCTGACGTTGCGCGTCAAGCTCGGCGATCCGGCCCCGGTTCCTAGAAAAGTGAGCTTCATAGGCGAGAGAATACCCGGAAGCAAAGCCCCAGCACTGGAAGTGCCGGTCTACTAGCGAATGAAAGTCACTCCGTGACTGAAGATAAACTGAAGAAAAGCCTAACGCTGATGGCATTTAGTCCCGCAGGGACTTTCACCCAAGAGTAGACCGGCACTTCCAGTGCCGGGGCTTTACCCCACCAGTGCCGGCGCTTATCCCTGCCCCAGCGGCGAGTTGGCGTAGTGCGCCAGCAGGTCGGCGGGATCGCTGTAGACCGCCAGCGTTCCTTTGAGGTCGGGAGCGGACCAGCCGCCGCAGCGGACGCCGATGCTTTGGATACCGGCTTTTTGGGCGGCTTCCACGTCATAGGGGGTGTCGCCGAGCATGACGACTTCTTCTGCCGACAGGCCGGACTTTTGCAGGGCGGCCTTCAGGATGTCCGGGTCGGGCTTTGAGTTCTTAGCGTCTTCCGTGGTCGCGATTTCTTCAATCAGCTCCCGCGCTCCGGTCAGCGCCAGCAGCGTTTCGGCTTCGTCGGGCTTGGCGGACGTGGCGACAACAAGCTTGTAGCCATCGTCGCGGAGGCGCGTTAAAAGTTCTTTGACCTGTGGGAACGCTTTGAGGTCCGGCATATATTGAGACTTTAAGATCTCCGAGCGGGTCTGGCTGATTGCTTTGCCTTGCTCGCTTTCGGCTTCCAGATGGGCGAGCTTGGGCAGGAAATTGTCTCCGCCCATGCCGATTCCCTCGCGCAGCTTGATGTAGTTGACTTCCACCCCGTGCGCCAGCAGCGCTTCCATCCAGGCGCGGGCGTTGGCGTCGTTGCTGTCTACCAGCGTCCCGTCAATGTCGAGCAGTATCCCTTTGAATTGTCCAGGCATTTTTTGTCTTTCTGTGGCCTCGGATGCAATCGCGGGGCCGAGTATAAAAACAGCCGCCTTCCTCCAAATGAGGAAGGCGGCTGTCTTGGCTCCTGTCAACTAAATGTTGGAGCGGGTGGTTCCGGTCGTGCTTGTCGCGTTGGTGTCGGTCAGTTCCTCAACCTCAACGTCGGTGCGGCGGACCGTATCGGTGACCGTTTCGGTGCGCTCGGTCGCGGTTTTGCCGACGACGACTTCCTCAACGATGCGGGCGGTCTTGGCGACTACAGGCACTTCGGCTGTTTCGGTGACTTCAAACGACTTCTCGCCGAAGGCCAAGTCGGCATCGGTGACGGCCCGGTCTACCGGACGGCGATCCACCGTGACATGCTCTTCGCGCAGGGTGACGCTAGCGTCTACCGGGCGCTCGGTGACGTAGGTGTGAATGCGGGCGCCGCCGCTCTGCACCTGCCGCTTGCCGACGGCGAGTTCTTCTTCCACAATCGGGATGACCGTTTCGCCCTGCGTGTTGACACTGGTGGCTGTGCCGGTGTTCATGCCAGTGTTTGCTGTGCCGGTGTTTGCCGTGCGATAAGTTTCGCGCTCGCGGGTAATGTCTTCCATCGCATACGGAGCGGCGGTTTCGGTGTAGCCGGTGTAGCCGCCGGTGCGGTAGGCTGCGCCGCGCGTGTCGATGTCTACTGCGCCGTTGCCGTTCATGATGTCTACGGCTTGCTGCGCCTTGTCGTCGGCTGCGTCTACCGTGACCAGCGTGCCGCCCCGGCGGACGCCTTCCGCGTAATATTCAGCATGTTCTTTCGGGACGCCGATGTGGGTCAGGCCACCAATCAGGCCGCCCGCCACGGCTCCGATGCCAGCACCAACTACGGTGGAAGTGGCCGCTGCGCCGATGCCCAGGGCAGCGGCAATTGGTCCGGCGGCTAGGATCGGGCCGACGCCTGGAATTGTCAGCAGTCCCAGGCCGACCAGCAGGCCGACGACGCCGCCGACGCCTGCGCCGACTCCAGCGTCCTTGCCGACAGCATGTCCGCCGGTCGTCCCGCCGCCTGCGCCGAAGTCACTGCCGTTGCCGGTGTAGCCGGTTGCGTTCTGGTTGGCGGCGATGCTGATGGTCTCGCGCGGGAACCCGGCGTTGGTTAAGTCGCGAACGACGCTTTGGGCGTCCTGAAAATCGTCAAACAATCCAACAACTGTTTTGGACATGGGGTGTTCCTTCTGCGCGATGCGCGTATCGTCTGTTCTAGTAATCCGTTTGTGTAGTTTACCCCGCCGGGCGGACGCTCACGCGGGCGCTTGCGGCTAGGCGTTGTCTTTGCGTTTGTTCCCCGCCGCATTAGTTCGTAAACCGGGCAAGCAGTGAGTTATTTCCGTCTTGGCATACAAAAGGCCGGTTTATGCGTTTTTTCAACTGGGTAAAAGCGACCAAGACACTTTTTCCAACTTAGAAACGAAACAACACCATGACAAAGACACAAGCCGCTTTGGCCGCGCTCGGCACGCTTCTGACCTTTTCAGTTCCCGCGTTCGCGCAGGATACTCCCACGCCGCTGACGCAGACGGATCAGCAGTTTCTAATTCAAGCCGCCCAGGGTAGTGTTTCCGACTACTCCAATGGGGCAGCGGCCGTCAACCGGGCGCAAAGCCCGGCAGTGCGCCAGCTTGGCGTCTGGATCATGGAAGACCATGACCGGCTAAATATCTCTTTGTTTGCCCTCGCCGGTGTCCACGGCCTCAACCTGCCGCTGATGGCAACCGCCAAAGACCAGTCCGCTTTGATGAGCCTGACCACAAAGCAGGGTGCTGCCTTCGACCGCGCCTGGCTCCAGCAGGCGATCCAAACCAACAAGCAGGACATCAGCGACGCCCAAAAAGAAGATGCCGCGACCACCGACCCCGAAGTCAGGCCCCTTGTCCGCGCCTACGAGGCGACGGAAACAGCCCACCTCATCGCTGCCCAAGCCATTATGGGCATGATGAAGTAAGCGTATTCACGCCAAGAAGACACAAAAAAGCCGTCCGTGCGATTGCGCCGGGCGGCTGTTTGCCGTGTATGGTCAGGGCAGGCACGAAGAAAAGAGGGCAGGCACGGAGACCGGCCCCTACGTCCGGTCGATGCCCCGTGGAGGCGAACCCCTGTGTTCGCCCTTCTTGTGTCTGCCCTCAGTGATCCAGCGCCAGCACGAGGCACTTGGCGGAGCCGCCGGACTTGATAAACTCGGACAAGTCCGTTTCATGCACGGTGTACCCGCGCTCCGACAGCGCGGCGGCCAGCTCATCGCAGCCGCTGTTCAGCACGATTTGGTCCCCCGCCACGACCGCGTTGCCGCCGAAGCGCAGGGCGTCATGCTGCGAAATCAAAATCTTGTCGCCGGGCAGGGCTTCCAAAGCGGCGTTGGCGTCGGCGTCAAACGCCGGGGGATAATACGCCAGAAGCTCCGGCGAGACGGGGATCAAACACGTATCCACATGGTACCACCGGCTGTCGGTCAGCCGCAGCGGCAAAACTTGGACGCCTAACAGATCGCCGACGCCCAGGCACGCAGGCCTGTCGGAGCGCTGCCCGTAGCCGGTCAGCAGCGTGTCGCCGTAAAAAAGCGCGTCCCCTTCCCCCTCAAACGACCCTGCGACTTCCTCCGTCAGCGGCTTCAAATGAAAGCCATTTTCCAGCATCCACTGGATAAAGAACGCCACTTCCCCCTGCCGCTCCACGGGCCGAAAGCGCGACGGCACAAACCAGTCGCCTTTGGTGATCCCGGCATTGGCCGTAAACACCATGTCCGGCAGTCCCGGCTGCGGCGGGATCAGATGCACGTCCGCCCCGACTTCTTCCCGCAGAATGTCATACAGCGCCGCCCACTGCCGCCGCGCCGCCTCCGGGTCCGGGCCGTTCGCCACCCGCATCCAGGCGTTAATCTCATACGTCACATCAAAATAATCCGGCGCACACATCAAAAGCCGCATAAATTTTACTTTCGTTTTCGTCGTCAACGCGCGAACCCGGCACTGGAAGCGCCGGGTCAAAGAAGCTATTCTTGAAACACTTTATCCCGATGCCACTGCAAATACTTTGGCTTGGGCGCGAACCGGCTTGGCATCTGGATTGGCTGCGCGTCAAAGTCCGCCAGCGTTAGCTGCGTAAACTTGACTGCCGAGTTCTTGATGGCGCTTGAGACGATGACGTGGTAATTGGTCGTCACAGTCAGCAGCCCTCGGTCATACGCTTTGTCGTGCAGAACGCACAGGCACAGGCCGTTTTCGGGATCGGTGCGTTCTTCTTCGCTAGCTGCCGACCAGGGCTTGATATGACTGCCAACCAGCAGCGGCTTTAGCTCCATGCCGCAGAGGCAGCAGCGGTTTCCGTAACTTGCCAGCACTGCTTTTCGGAAAAACGATTGGCGCAGCCGAGTCATCACCAGACGCGGCTGCGCTGTCGGACCCGTTGGAAAGATTAACTCCGGCAGTGCTTCAGGCTCCTGCTCTGGGGCAAATGCAGTTTCCGCATCACCCCCGACAAACCGCGCTTGACTTTCTTCCACCAGGACATCCCAGCGCCCGTAAAACTCGTGCCAAATGTCTTTGTCGGCCTTGCTGTAGTGCCCCAGGCCGACAATGCCCTTCTCGGCCAGCAGCGGATCAAACGCTCCGAAGTTGCCTAGCTTGCGAGCGATGGAACTTGGAGTGCGCCCAAGCTGCTGCGCGAGCTTGACGACTTCAGGATTGCTGGCTTTGGTCTGCGCGAACGGGATTTGGCAGTAAAGATACAGCGCCAAAATCAACTCATTGCGGCCCCAGGCCGAGCCGTATTTTGTGTCTGCCTGCACCGTTAACATGGCTTCCTACGCTACCGAATACGGCGCAAGCAGGTAACAAAATCCTGCGTCGTCGGATTGCGGGTCATAATCAGGATCGTCGTCCACTTTGTAATGCGCTAACAGATCGCTTTTACGGACGCGCTCCAAGTGGTAGTTAATGCCGTCAATTTCAAGACGTGCTACTTCCCGGTCGCCGTCAAAAGACAGCGGCACGATGAGAATTTCACCACTAGCCGTTTGAATTGTTGCGGATTCTTTGTTTGACATAGCTTGTTACTCCGTCCAAACCGCCTGGCTGCTGCCCAGTAAGGACCGTAGGTAGTCTACCATGTGTTCGTCGGGGGTGACGGTGAGGTTGGGCTGGATGCGGCGGGTGCGCGGGCCGTCGGCGACGTGGAGTAACAGGCGGCTGCCGCCGGGAGTTTTGTGCTCGGCGAGCTTGCGCTGCAAGGGGCGCATCATGCCGGACATGGTTTCGTCCAACCGAATGTTCAGGCAGGCGAAGGCCGGGCGGGTCTCGCGGACGACGTTTGCGCCTGCACCGAGCAGGGTTTCGGCGGTGGCGACGGGCAGGATTTGGTCGGCGGAAATCTCGACGGAGGCGGCGGTTCCGGCGTCGTCTTCGCCGCCTTTATTGATGCGGTCCCGATGGGACGTCTTGCCTTTGACCAGCACGACGCTGTCTTTTTGCGGCGCTTCCGTGAACGTCGCGGCGGCGCGGGGGAAAACGCTAACGCTGATGGTGCCGGTCTTGTCTTCCAGGGTCAGAAAGTACATGAGATCGTTTTTGGCTTTGGTGTAGTACGGGCGGACGTTCGTGAGGACCCCGGCGATGACGATTTCTTCCTTGTCGCCGAGAGCCCGGCAGTCGTCAATCGTGTGCGTGACGTGCGCTTTGACGGCACTGGCGTATTGATCTAAGGGGTGATCGGACAGGTAGAGGCCCAGCAGCTCTTTTTCCATCGCCGTGATTTCCTGCGGCTTCAAGGCTTCGGCGTCGGGCAGGGGCGGGGCGACATGGGCCAGCGACTCGGAGTCGCCGTCGTCGCCGAACATGGATACTTGACCGGATTTGCGGTCGCGGGCAATGGTCGCGGCGCTGGACATGGCCCCTTCCAGCCCCGCCAGCAGGCGGGCGCGGTTGGGTTCCAGACTCGCCAAAGCGCCCGCTTTGATCAGCGTTTCCATCGCGCCTTTGGACGTGAGGCCGAACTCATGAACGCCCGCGCAGAAGTCGTGCAGGGACGTGAAGCGGCCGCCGTTCTTTTTGCGGGCGGCCAGCACGGCTTCAATTGGAGCTTTGCCGACGTTCTTGATTGCCAAAAGGCCGAAGCGGATGGACGCGCCGACGCCGGTGAAATCGGCGTCGCTGGCATTTATGTCCGGCGGCAGGATTTCAATGCGCTGGCCGTATTCTTCAAAATGCGTGCGCTTGGCGTCATCAATGAAGGACACTAATTTGTCCGTGTCATCAGCCTGCACGGCCATCAGCGCGGCGAAGTAATCTACGGGGTAATTGGCTTTGAGGTACGCCGTTTGGTAGGCGACCAGCGCATAGCAGAACGCATGGGCCTTGTTGAACGCATAGCCCGCGAACGGCTCGATCAGGTCAAACAAGTAAGCCGCCATTTTCTCGTCCACGATGCCCTTTGCCGCCGCGCCCGCCATGAAGTTCTCGCGCTGCTGGACCATTTCCTTCAGGCTCTTTTTGCCCATCGCTTTGCGTAAAATATCCGCTTGGCCTAAGCTGAAGCCGGCAATGGCCTGGACAATGCGAAGCACTTGGTCTTGGTAAACAATGACGCCGTAGGTTTCTTTGAGAATGGGTTCCAAAGCCGGGTGCGGGTATTCAATCTTTTCCATACCCAGCTTGCAGCGGATATAGCGCGGGATCTGGGCCATCGGGCCGGGCCGGTAGAGCGCGACCATCGCGGCGACTTCGCCGACGTTGTTCGGCTTCAGCTCGGCAACATAGCGGCGCATCTGCCCGCCTTCCAATTGGAACACGCCGGAACATTCACCGCGCCCAAGCAGATCAAAAGTCCTGCGGTCATCCAGCGGCAGCTTCAGCACGTCAATGTCAATGCCGTGGCTTTTCTTGACGTTCTTGACGGCTCTGGCTAAGATGGTCAAGTTAGCAAGGCCCAAAAAGTCCATCTTAATCAGGCCGATTTTTTCCAGCACGTTTGCCGGGTAGCCTGTGACTAAACCCACGCCGTCGTCGGCCCGCTGGACGGGGATATTGTCTACTAATGGCTCCGCCGAGATGACGACGCCTGCCGCGTGGACACTGTCATGCCGGGTCAGGCCCTCTAGTCTCAGCGCTGTTTTGATCAGTTCTTTCGCCTGCGGATTGCCTTGCACGGCGGCCTTGAACTCCGGGTTGACTTCCAGGGCTTTGGAGATCTTCATGCCGACGGGCAGGGCCGGGATCATCTTGCAGAGCTTGTCCACTTCGGCCATCGGCATCTTGTTCATGGCCCGGCCGCAGTCCCGGATGGCGGCGCGGGCGGCCAGGGTTCCAAACGTCACAATCTGAGCGACATGCTCGCGCCCGTATTTTTGGACCACGTAATCAATCACGTCCTGCCGCCGGTGGTCTTCGAAGTCCATGTCAATATCGGGCATGGACAGGCGTTCGGGATTTAGGAACCGCTCAAATGTCAGGCCGTATTCCAGCGGGTCAACGTCCGTGATGCCGACGCAGTACGAGGCCATGGAGCCTGCCGCCGAGCCGCGCACGCCAAAGAAGATGCCTTCGCGCCGGGCGAAGTTTGCAAAGTCCCGGACAATCAAAAAATACTGGCCGAAGCCGGTTTGTTCAATGACGTTTAACTCAAACCGCAGCCGGTCTTCATGCTCTTCCGTGATCTGCCCGTAGCGCTTTTTCATGCCTTCAAATGCCAGCACGGACAGGTACGACTGGGCGTTCATGCCTTCCGGCGTGTCGCCCGGCGACGGCATCCCCAGACGCCCAAACTTCAAATCCAAATCGCAGCGTTCGGCGATTTCGACGGTTCGAGCCAGCGCGTCCAAGTTCTGCGGGAACCGCGCGGCCATTTCCGCCTGGTTTTTGAGATAAAAGTCTTTGGACCCGTAGTTCATCTTCTTCGGGTCGTCCATGTTGGTGCCGGTTTGGACGCACAGCAAAACTTGATGCGGGTCGGCGTCGGCGGCGTCTAGGTAATGCACGTCGTTGGTGGCAACTAATGGCAGCTTGAGCCGCCGGGCCATTTCCACAAGCTGCTCATTGACGCCTTTTTGCTTATCTAAGTAATGGTCTTGAAGCTCCAAATAATAGCGGTCGCCAAAGATTTCCTTGAACTCGCACGCGGCATATTCGGCGGCTTTAACGTCGCCGTTCATCAGATGCTGCGGCACTTCCGCGCCAAGACACGCCGACAAGCAGATCAAGCCTTCATTATGCGCCTGCAAAAGCTCCCTATCGATACGAGGCTTGTAGTACATGCCCTCCAAAGACGCGATAGACGTCAGCTTCAGCAAGTTTTTGTAGCCAGTTTCGTTCATCGCCAATAAAACTAAATGCCGGGCGTCGTCAAGCTTTTTGCTTTCTTTGTGGTGCCGGGTGCGGGTCGCGACATACATCTCGTTGCCGACCAGCGGCTTGATGCCGGCTTTTTTGCACTTCAAGTAAAACTCCATCGAGCCGTACATGACCCCGTGGTCGGTCAGCCCAATCGCGGGCATCTCCAAATCCACCGCTTTTTTAACGAGGTCGTCAATACGGCACGCGCCGTCAAGCAGGCTGTATTCGGAATGCAGGTGGAGATGGACAAAATTGGAGGGCGTCGTGTTGTTCTTGAAACTCTTTGCTGTTTGCTGCTAGTTGCCGCTATTCGCTCGCGGCTACTAGATATAGATGATTGCACTTGCGGAAGGGCAATATATTGGGGATAACGGCTTTCATTCTAGCAGAAAGCGGGCGATTTGGCAAGGGGAAAGTTAGCCCCTTAGCCCCCAATAATGGGTGAGCCAGAGAATATCAGAGAATATGTAGGGGCGCACCTCCGTGTGCGCCCTTTTAATAAAGACAGGCACGGCAGCAAGAAGGACAGGCACGGATAAAGAAGGGCAGGCACGGATAAAGAAGACAAGCAAAAAAGAAGGGCAGGCACGGAGACCTGCCCCTACGCCCTTGACAAACAGCGTCGTTTCCATTACAATCTTACCATGCCAGACACCATCATTCACTCGGCCATTGTCGGCTGCGGCGTCATTGGGCCGACCCACGCCGACGCGCTGAAATCGCTTGAAGCGGAAGGCGTTCGCCTAGCTGCGTTTGCCGATGTTGTTCCCGCACGGGCCGAAGCGCTGGCGGCGAAATATGGGGCGCAGGCACGAAGCTTTGAGGACATACTGGCGGACCCGGCGATTGACGCCGTGCATGTCTGCGTGCCGAGCGGCCTGCACGCCGAGATTGGTGTCCGGGCGCTGCAAGCCGGCAAGCATGTGGTCGTCGAAAAGCCGATGGACATCACGCTCCAAGCCTGTGACAGATTATTGGCCGCACAGAGGGAGTCAGGCCGTCGCCTGGCAGTCATCTCCCAGCACCGGTTCGACAAAGCGAGTGTAGAAGTCAAAGCCGCGTTAGACGCTGATCTTTTAGGGCCGCTGGTCTACGCCGAAGCGCGGGTGCCGTGGTATCGGACGCAGGAGTATTATGACTCCGGCGACTGGCGCGGGACTTGGGCTTTGGACGGCGGCGGGGCGCTGATGAACCAGGGCGTCCACACCGCCGATTTGATGCGCTGGCTCTGCGGCCCTGTCGAGACAGTCTATGCCCAGGCGCGGACACTGGCACACGCGCGCGTGGAAACCGAGGACGTGATCGCGGCGACCCTGACATTCGCGAGCGGCGCAATCGGCACACTGTCGGCGTCCACGGCCATGTTTCCCGGCTTTGCCGTTCGGGTCGGCGTTTACGGCACCGAAGGCAGCGCAATCATTGAAGGCGACATGCTGCACACGCTGACCGCCAAAAGCGGCCTGTCCGGCGGCGGTGAGGCATCTCAGGCACACGCCCTGCAAGTGGCGACCGGCGGGACAAAAGCTGCGACGGAAGCATCCACAACGGCGACGGCGTCCGACCCAGCGGCGCTTTGGGGCGGCGCTCATCAGGCCCAGATTGCGGATTTTTTGCGCTGCTGCCGCACCGGCGACACCCCGATTGTGGACGGCGTCGAAGGCCGCAAAGCCGTGGAAGTCGTCTTAGCCGTCTACGAGTCGGCGCGAACGGGGCAGGTGGTTCGGCTTTAAGACAGAAGGTTGCCGGGGTTGTAGAAAACCCCGGCAAGCGATGTCCTTCGGACACAGAGAAGCTAACTTTTCTGTCTTCATCTTCGTCCGAAGGACGCTTCTTTGCCGGGGTTTTCTACAACCCCGGCATCCTGGCGGAACAGGCGATTATGATACTCGTTGGCATTGACCCCGGCACGGCGACGACCGGCTACGGGGTGATTGAAAAGCGCGGCGACCGGGTTTCGTATCTCACCTGCGGCGTTATTACGACCCCGCCGACCGACGATGCGCCCGCGCGGCTTAAAACCATTTACAATGAGTTCAACGCCCTGCTAGACCGCTACGACGTGGAGCAGGTCGCCACTGAGCGGCTGTTTTTCACCAACAACGTGACTACAGGCATTCCCGTTGGACGCGCCCTCGGCGTGATTTTGCTGACGCTGGCCCAGCGCGGGCTGCCCTGGACCGAGTACACGCCGACGCAGGTCAAAAGCGCGGTGGTCGGCACGGGCCGGGCCGAAAAAAAGCAAGTCCAGTTCATGGTCACGCGCCTTTTGGGCCTGTCCGAGGTCCCCAAGCCCGACGACGCCGCCGACGCGCTGGCCGTCGCCATCTGCCACGCCCATTCCGTCCGTTTGGGGTCGCTGGTCAAATCCGGCGTGCGCGGGTAACAAATGGGTAACATCACGGTATGCCGAAGCCCACCCAAACCATGCCCGAAGCCGTCGGGCGCGTCCTGGTCCATATTGAGCGCCAGGCAGGCCGCGCCAGCGCCGACGCCGCCTATGATGGCCTCCTCAACCTGCCGGAGCTGCCGCTGGACGCGCTGGCCGAGCTTGGCCCGGTCATTCGCCTGGACCCGCCGGACATTCCCGATGCCCTGCCGTCGCTGCTGTTAGAGGCCGGCGGCCAGATCCAAATCGAGATTTGCCCCTTCGGCCCGCTGGCCCTCTTGTCGTCCGACGGCGTCGCCGACACCGACCCAACCGCCGAAGCCCTATACACCGCCGGCATTTACCCCCTGTTTCCAAACGACCTTGACGCCGTCACCCTTTGGCACGACGCCCCCCTAGCGAACTGGCTTTTCCCCCGCCGCGTGTCCCACGCCCTTGCCCTCTTCGAGACCCTGCGCGGCTGATCGTTTCCCGGCGGCGTGTGGTATACTCCGCTTATGGAAACACAACAGCCAGCCGAGTCGGCAAAACCCACGGCACAGATGACTACTCTGGATGTCACGGAAGTTGACCCGTTGTTAGAGTCCGCCGGCAAGTTCGCGGACGATCCTTATTGGGATGTAATGATGGACTCTATCCGCCGCCATCGCCTTGAGATAGACGCCGAGTGGGACAACGTGGAGTAGCACGTGTACCTTCTCGACACTGACACTTTCTCCAACCTGTTGCGCGGCAACTTGCAGATTAAGCGCCGGGTTTCGCAGGTGCCTGGTCGGGTTTATCTCTGCGCGGTCACGCCGGAGGAGATGCTGCGCGGGCGCCTCGATGCCATCAACCAGGCCCGAGCAAAGCAGGAAAGCCAATTGCCGGTCACCTATGACTATCTCTTAGATTTGGTGCACGAACTGAGCCGTGTTTCCATTCTGCGCTACGACGATGACGCCGTCCGGATTTTCAGCAGTTTCCCCGCGTCCGTCAAACGTGCCGGCTCTCAAGACTGCCGTATCGCCGCCGTGGCTCAAGCAAACAACTTCATCGTCGTCACCTCCAACACCGCCCACTTCGCCAAAATCGGTGTCGCCTGTGAAGATTGGAGCCTCTCGCCAGAAACGGATTAAGCTGCCCTCCCTCGCCCTGTTCGAGACCCTGTGCGGATGACCGTTTCTCGGCAGTGTTTGGACTAACCTGCATTCATCTAAAGACGTTTAGCTCAATGCTTCGGGGTAGCTCGCCGTTGTCTAAGAACTTACGCCATGCCCTCGGCGTCATCAAGGCGATGCAGTCGTACCTTTCCTGCACTGCCGCCTCTTTCAGCCGTAGGTCCAGCGCGAACCGGGCCGCAAGAAGCGTTCCGTCTTGCAGACGCGCCAACTCTGCTGAAGGACATTCTCCAAGCAGCCGAATAGAGATTGCCGCACCTGTTGTGGACACCAGAAAGACAGCTTTGTTATTGACATTGGATACCAGCATTGCGGCCAGTTATAACAGCAAGTCGCAGATAGCGCGGCGAGTTACTGAAAAGTGGGGCGAGGACAATATGTATTGCCCCGCCTGTGACAGCAATCGCCTCACGCAGAGTCCAAACAATACCCCTGGGATTGATTTTGTTTGCCCCAGATGCCAGGAAACATACCAGCTTAAAAGTAGCACAAAATGGAATGAGCGGAAGGTCGTGGATGCCGGCTATGACGCGATGATGAAGGCTGTACAAGGTGATGCAAATCCCAATCTCCTAGTCATGCAATACTCATCCGCTTGGAAGGTCAACAACTTGCTGTTGGTTCCTTCTTTTTTCTTTTCGGCTTCCTCTATTGAGAAGCGTAACCCTCTTGGCCCAACCGCGAGACGGGCAGGATGGATCGGCTGCAATATCCTTTTAACGGCCATTGCGCCAGAGGGTAAGCTACGCCTAGTGCATGATGGCGCTCCGATTCCTGAGACAGCGGTTCGGCAACAGTATCAGCAATTGCGCCCATTGTCCCAAATTGGAGTGTCAAGTAGAGGATGGACGCTAGACGTACTGAATGTGGTGAGTCAGTTCAAGAACCGCCCATTTGAGTTGAATGAAGTGTACGCTTATGAAACTCATTTCTCCGCTTTACACCCTGACAACCACCGCGTCCGTGACAAGATACGTCAGCAATTGCAAATACTTCGTGATTTGAACCTCTTGCAGTTTTTAGGTCGCGGCAGATACTTACTGATTGATAGCGCTTCCGCTCAATTGTAGTGGAGTTTGTACCGACCTCGCCCAACCGCTGAAATTTTTTCTGACTGCCTCACAACTCGGCGCACCGTAGAATGCCATGTTGGGTTTGATTGTGTCCGTGGGTTCTTTTCTACAACCCGATTTATTTCGTTCAGATTGCCTTCCCCTCCCAATGACGTCAATGCGCTGAACACAATATCAGTCCAAGTTAAAGGGCGCAAGTGTTGCTCCTTCCGCTCTACTTCCACCTTCTCAGATATTCCAGCAAAAGTAAACACAAGCGTAACCTGCTTTGCTTCATCTGCTAAACGCTTCACAGCTAAAGCCAAAAATTCCATCTCGCGCTCGATGCCGATAAACCGGCGGCCTAAGCGGGCGCAGGCGACGCCGGTGGTAGCGGAGCCGCAGAAGGGGTCCAGCACCAATTCGCCGGGCTGGGTAGACGCGGCGACGATGCGCCACAGCAAGGCTTCGGGCTTTTGGGTGGGGTGCTTGCCGTGACGCTTCTCGGACTTGCCGGGCGGGGTGATGCTCCACAGCGACTGCATCTGCTTGCCGCCGTTCTGCTCTTTCATCAGCGGATAGTTGAACGTGTGGCGGCTTTTGGCGCTTTTGGCGGCCCACAAAATCGTCTCGGTGGCGTGGGTGAAGTAGCGGCAGGCGAGGTTCGGCGGCGGGTTGATTTTGTACCAGGCAATGTCGTTGAGTATCTTGTAGTCCAGGACTTGCAGGCCGTAGCCGACGCTGTGGATGTTGTGGGACGTTCCCGTGACCCAGATCGTGCCGTTCGGCCTGAGAATGCGGCGGCACTGGTCCAGCCACAACAAGTTGAAATTGTGGTCGCCGGTGATGCCCGCCGATTTGTCCCAGCCGCCTTTGTCTACTTTGACCATGCGGCCCCCGACACAGGTGATGCCGCCGTTGGACAGAAAGTAGGGCGGGTCGGCGAAAATCATGTCTACGGACTCACCCTGCATCCGGCGCAGCAGGTCCAAAGCATCGGCTTGGTACAGCCGCAGGGAGTCGTCAGGACTGGCGTAGAACGGCGCGGGCGGATTGCCGTAGCCGGGCCGGGCTTCATGGACAAAGCCGGCGTCAACATCGGGAATTGGAGCCATCAGCGCGGCAGCGCGGGGCGAGGGGCCGGCGGCCTCGGGGCGGTCAAAGAGGTCAAGCGTGGCGGGGTCGAGTGCGGGCACAGGCAGGTCGGGCAAGGGTCGGATTTCCTTCTCAATTAAGGCGATCCGATCCTACCCGATCCCAAGCACCGAGATCAAGGGCTGTGGTGAAGTTCCATGTAGGTCTTGCTGCCGGGGCCGATCCTAAAGCCAAGCGGCAGGTAAAGCGCCTGGGCATCGGAAGTCAGAAGGGAAATGCGGCGCAGGTTTCGGAGGTCCGGGTGGGCCAGAACGCACTCCACCAGCCAGCGGCCTAAGCCCTGCCCGCGCTTGGCTTCGTCAACAACAACGTCGGTCAAATACGCATAGGTCGCAAGGTCCGAAACGGCGCGGGCGAAGCCGATCAGCCCTTGCCCTTCATGCAGCCCAAAGCAGACCGAGTTTTCCGCCGCCCGCTTTAGCACGGCAAGCGTTAGACTGCCGCCCCAGTTTGTGCCATGCAGCAGCGCCAGCGCAGCTTGGAAGTCTATCTGCTGCCGGTCGGTGGTGACAGTGTATTCGCCGCGCCTAAAGCGCTGGGGCTGGTCGTTCATGGAGGTTGTTTACTCTGGCCGCGCGAGCTGCCGGCTCAGGCGACGGGTGTTCAGCACGACGCTTAAACTGCTGATAAGCATGGCGGCGGCGGCAAAGATGGGGTTCTTGATGAGGCCGACGACGGCCAGCGGAATGCAGACGGCATTGTACAAGCAGGCCCAAAAAAGGTTCTGGCGGATGATGCTCGCTGTGCTGCGGGCCAGAGTGAACAAGTCGGCCAGGCGCTGTAAGTCGTCGCCGATGAGCGTGATGTCGGCGGCGCGGCGGGCAATCTCGGTGCCGGAGCCGAACGCGATCCCGACATCGGCCTGAGCTAATGCAGGCGCGTCGTTGATGCCGTCGCCGACCATCGCCGCGACTTGGTGGGATGCTTGGGCCAAACGAACGCGGGCAACCTTGTCGGCAGGCCGCATCTGGGCCGCGGCGTCTTGAATACCGACCGAGCGGGCGATGGCATCGGTCGTGGCGCAGGCGTCGCCGCTGACCACTTCCAGCGTCAGCCCAGCCCCGCGAAGCGCCTGCACCGCGCGGGCCGCGCCGGGCCGCAGCGCATCGCCCAGCGTGAGGAGGCCGAGGACGAAAGCCCCCACCCCCGCAGACGGGAGAGGGGGGCCAGAGAAGATAACAAAAGCCTCTGCTTCTTTCCTGCTCCCCTCTCCCATTCTGATGGGGGAGGGGCCGGGGGTGGGGGCTATCTTGCCGTAGAAAAGCGCCGTCTGCGCCAGCGCTTCGGCATCCTGCGCCGACTGTTCCAAAGCGTCGGGAATGGGCGCGTTTTGGGCGGCGCAAAGCGCACGGTTGCCGATAAACCAGTTTTGGTCGCCGACTGTCCCGGTCACGCCCTGCCCTTCGTGCCGGGTGAAGTTCGTGGCAGGCAGGGCCGCAATGCCCAACAAACGCGCGTGGGCGACAAGCGCACGGGCCAGCGGATGCTCCGACGCTTCTTCCAGCGCGGCCAGGGCGGCTAGGTCGCTTTCCGTGCCGGTAAACGTGCGGACGAGGAAGCGGCCTTCGGTCAGCGTGCCGGTCTTGTCCAGCAGCAGGTGGGAGACGCGCGGCAGTGTTTGCAGCACGTCCGTGTTGCCGATGAGTATTCCCCGTGCCGCCGCCGCGCCGACGCCTGTGGTCACGGCTAGCGGCGTCGCCAGGCCCAGCGCACATGGGCAGGCGATGACCAGCACGGTCACGGCCCGGACCAAGCAGTCGGCAGGGGAGTGGCCGGTTAGGCCCAGCACGAGGGCAGTTCCTACGGCAAGCGCGATCATGGCTGGGACGAACCGGCGCGACACGGCGTCTGCCCACAACTCGACAGGGGACTTGGCCGCCAGCGCTTCTTCC
>CAXTRL010000025.1:0-18170 GCA_964246575.1 uncultured Armatimonadales bacterium | reverse complement strand
CGGTCAAGCGCTACTCGTCCGGCATGTACGTCCGCCTCGCGTTCGCCGTCGCCGCCCACCTGAACCCCGAAATCCTCATCATTGACGAAGTGCTGGCCGTCGGCGACGCCGAGTTCCAAAAGAAGTGCCTTGGCAAAATGCAGGACGTCGCCGACAGCGGCCGCACCGTCCTGTTCGTCAGCCACAATATGGCAACGGTGCGGCAACTTTGCACCAGGGCCTTGCTGCTGAGTAAAGGAACAGCCCTATCAATGGGTTCCCCAGAAGGAATCATCAATCAATATCTGGCGGCAGGGGCGAGTGAGAATGAAGCTGGCACCATCATCAAAAACGGCTTGGAAATCTCACAAATCCGCCTGCAAAGTGCTCAAACAGGAGAAGTGACGACGACGCCGATTTTCAACCGTGATTATGTGTTGTCTGTCAAAGTCGTTCCACATCAAGTCATTCAACAGGGAGCCTTCTGGTTTCGCCTTTACGATGACCTGAACAACCTTGTTTCGAGTATGTGTACCTTTGAAGAAGGGATAGATGCTTTTGATTTTGACTGCCCTTTTGACTTATCCTTTTCTTTGCCTCGTCTTCAATTATTCCCAGGCCAGTACAGCGTCAGTATGTCGGTGCACCAAATGGGTGCGGCTCATCCGACTTTAGAAGCACAAGATATATTGCGGTTTGAGGTGCAACCGGCACACGTCAACAACGCCGCTTGGGAATATAAATCGCATCACGGAACAGTCCGAGTATGTGGCTATGCCTCAATAAATCCTATTTAATTTCATGAGACAAGTATTATCAACGATCTTTGATTTGGAAAGTGTCAAAGAACGAGCGGTTATCATCAATGTCGGCAGTAAATTAGTCTCAACGCTGGCACTTATGAGCGCATTGAAGTATGCGAATATGCCTGTTCTTCTTATTGACTGCGAGTCCCAGGATGGAAGTAAAGAACATTTTATCAAGTTACAGCAGAACTATGATTTTGATTTTCTTTACGCGCCCCTTAAGCCACATGGAGAAACCCTGGACTGGTTGTTTCGGAACATCCCCGCTGAACAGGTGCTACTGATGGATTCGGATTTAGAGATTACGAATCCAGCAATCATTTCCATGATGAAAGAGTTCATCCATGATGAACTGACATTTGGATGCGGGTTTGTGCATGGTCCCTACTGGCTCACAAACGAGTTTCCCTATATTCCAAGCGGCATGAGCTTGTATCAGGAGCGGCCTTATGTTCCTTTGACGATGCTGAAAACTTCCCTAGTCCTTGAAGCTCTTGGGAGCGGATATTCTTTTGTCATCAGATCAATCTGGAATGATTTTGCTCCCTCAAAGCGAGTTTCTTTGTTCCTGCACCGCCGTTTCCACCATGCACCAGTAAGGCACAACAAGCTGACATGGCTGAATCTGTTCAAGGAAAGTTACTATGGTCATAAGCCGAGTCTAGTCTTTTGCGATACGGGAGCAGATCTCTACCAATTCTTAAAGTACAAACGCGGTTATGAGTTTGTTGGCTATCCACAGCGGTTTCTTGAACGCTATGCTAATCATTTTGAGGGAATTACCCGGAAATTATTAGATCCTAATGACCACAACGCAACTTCTTTTGACAGTATAAAATTGCAAGTTCAGCAGAGGTTAGCGGACATTTACTGCATTAGTATGGAAGCGTGAATACTTTTGCTTTTAGAAGTTTAGAGCTAACATGATTACCTCAACAAACAAAGTATCCAGCGACAAACCGGCAGCTATTCCCTCGAATACTCACTTGAACTTTCTGGATGGTGTTCGTGCGCTGGCGGCTATTTTTGTAGTTTTGCATCATGCTTGGCTAGATCAACGCGGCATTGGGACGCTCGGTAGTCTTCAGGGATTGGAAACAAACTGGCTGTCTTACGGCCACCTCGCCGTAGACGTGTTTATTGTGCTTTCCGGTTTTTGCTTGATCCTGCCCGTCACCCGCACAGGGGAACTCAGAGGCGGAGCGCTTAACTTCTTTCGCAAACGAGCACGCCGCATCCTGCCGCCCTTGTATGCAGCTATCGGCTTTAGCTGGCTGCTGAGGTGGGTTTTAACAAGGCATCCTGTTTGGCATCTTTACTGGCCGCACTTCAAGTACAGTCTGGTCGCCAACTTCTTGCTTGTTCAAGATTTGCTTCCCAAGTATAATGACGTTGATCCTCCACTATGGACCGTCGCAGTGGAATACAAAATCTACTTTCTGTTTCCAGCCTTGGTGCTGATTTGGAAGCGCTATGGACCAGGGGCAACAGTGGTTACTGCCGCCGCTATAACCGGCATTTTAATGGCTGGATTTCATCTCATGTGTCCTCAACTGTCTTTAGAGCATATCTGTCCCTGGTATGTCTTCCTGTTCTCAATGGGCATCTGCGGTGGGACGGTGGCAGTGAAAGACAATCCAGATCGCAACTGGAGACTGTTCGCAGTAGTTTTAGCAAGTCTACTTGCGTCTTCTTTGTTGCTGTTTCCAATCGCTCCTAACAGCGAGGGTGGCCCATACACGGCCCATCTTCCACTGATAGATGTGCTGACGGGTGCTTTGACCGCTTGCTTGCTCATCATTTTGACCCAGAAAGCTAGAACGGCAAAAATAGGAGGAGTGCTGGCAGTCTTAAACTGGCGTCCGCTGACGTTTGTGGGAACATTCGCTTATTCGCTTTACCTTATTCACTTTCCGCTGCTTGTCCTGCTTTTGACAATTACGGGGCATGTTCATCTGCCTGCTGCGTTAGTGCCACATCACATCGCTTTGTTCAATGCCGTGGCGCTGCCGGTCATCATCGGCTGCGCTTATGTATTCTTTCTGCTATTTGAGCAGCCATTTTTAAGCTCGCGCCCCCGACGCGCTATTGCGAAAGAGGATACTACAGGATTATCTTCACTATGATTGAAAACTCCCTTACATTAACAGAACCGATGACAATGCCCCAGAAGCGGGCCAGGGTCATCGCGCACTATCTGCCGCAGTTTCATCCTGTCCCCGAAAACGATCTTTGGTGGGGTAAAGGCTTTACCGAATGGACCAATGTCGGCAGGGCAAAGCCGATGTACCGAGGGCATTACCAGCCGCGTGTACCCGCTGACCTGGGTTACTACGACTTGCGTGTTGCGGAAACTCGCCAAGCGCAGGCAGACATGGCACGCGCTTACGGGGTTGAGGCATTCTGCTACTGGCATTACTGGTTTGCTGGGGAACGGCTGCTGGAACGGCCTTTCAATGAGGTGCTGCGCTCCGGCGAGCCTGACTTTCCCTTCTGTCTCGGCTGGGCGAACTGCACCTGGTCAGGAGTCTGGTACGGCGCACCGAAGACAGTCTTAAAAGAGCAGACGTATCCCGGCATGGCTGACCATGAGGCTCATTTCTATACGCTGCTGGAAGCCTTCAATGATCCACGTTATCTCACGGTAGACGGCAAGCCGTTTTTCTTAGTGTTTCGTCCTACAGAGCTTCCCGATTCAGAGCGGGTCACGGACTTCTGGCGGGAGTTAGCGGTGAAGAACGGGCTGAAGGGCTTGCACATTGTCGCGCTTTCCAATGATGATGTTGCCTGGAACCCGCACCGGCATGGCTTTGATGCTTCGGTGATGCATCGTGTGACTTGTATGTTCCGAAACAGCAAGCCTGCTCCGCTGGCGCGTCTGCGCCGCCACCTGACTAAGTACCGCGCGACACAAGAGATGATGGTAAAGATCAGCAAAAAGCCAATTCATACTTACTCTTATGAGAAGATCTCGCCTCATTTTGTCGTTGAAGGGCCACTGGATTACGAATATTACCCAACAATCACGCCAAACTGGGACAACACGCCCCGGAGCGGTGAGCGCGGCGCTATCCTGCATGGTTCAACGCCGGAGCTATTTCGGAAGCATCTCAGAATGGCGGTAAAGCGAGTGGAAAATCTGCCGGAAGAACACCGGATCATCATTGCCAAATCTTGGAATGAATGGGCCGAAGGAAATTATTTGGAGCCGGATCTGCGTTTTGGGATGGGCTACCTGGAAGTGCTGCGGGACGAAGTGCTGGCACACGCTCCATCTTCCCGATAATACTATGGGCAGCCAAGAATTACCAATCATTTCTGTCGTTGTTCCAACCTGCCACCGTAACGACCTGCTGGCAAAGTGTTTGGACTGCCTTGCGCCCGGCGTCCAAACGCTGCCGCCCGCACAGTACGAAGTCATCGTCACCGACGACGGCTCACGCTCCACAGCGCAGCAGCTCGTAGAACGCGGCTATCCCTGGGCGCAGTGGGTGGCGGGGCCGCGTCAAGGCCCGGCGGCAAACCGAAACAATGGGGCGGGCCATGCCGGCGGCGGATTTGTGGCGTTCACGGATGACGACTGTCTGCCGTCAACCAACTGGCTGACAGCTTATGCTGAGGCAATCACGGACACAATTGCCGTCTATGAAGGCAAGACCACTTGTGAGGCAGGAATAACGTCGCCTTTATATCAAGCTCCCATCAACCTGACGGGCGGCTGCCTTTGGTCATGTAACTTTATGATCCAAGCAAGCCTTTTCCGCGAGCTAGAAGGCTTCGACACGCAGTTCGCAATGCCGGCCATGGAAGACGTTGATCTGCATGAGCGACTATGCCAGCGCGGAGATCCAATTGCGTTCGTTGAAGGCGCGGCAGTTGACCATCCCCCGCGCCTGATCAACTCCGGCTGGAAAACAGGTCAAATGTACGAGGCGAAAGTGCAGTATTGGAACAAGCGCGGTCAATACCGGCATTCGTTTGTTGCTTACCTCAAGCACATCAAACATCAGCTTCATTGGCTGAGGCGCTTTGGCTTTCACCGAGATCTGCTTCCAGTGATTTATGCGCTGCTGATAGAGACCTGTTACGTCATTCCCCGCCTCCCCTTCTGGGAGCGGAAATATCAGAATCGCTACCGCGTATAATCCGTAACACTATGAATCGTCCTCCTTTTGTTCCAACCAAAGATTATTTATGCAACTACGTTATCAATCAGATCCCATTTCACGGAATCCGTATGCAGCACTACCGCCGCATCGGCATCAAAATCGGAGCCGGCAGCACGATCTTCATGTCTAGTTATATGCATGAGGCCACAAATATAACTATCGGCGCATCTACAGTTATTAACCAGCATTGCGATTTAGATGGACGTGGAGGCTTGAAAATTGGCAGCAATGTCAATATTTCTTCTCATGTGGTTATAGTAGCCGGTTCGCACGATGTCCAAGATGGAGAAAGCTTTTTTGGATACGCAAAACCGATCACGATAGAAGATTATGTTTGGCTTTGTACCCGATGCACCATTCTTGCCGGTGTCACCGTTGGGCGGGGAGCCGTTGTTGCCGCTGGGGCCGTTGTCACAAGATCCATTGCACCTTACACAATTGTTGCCGGCATACCTGCCGTGAAAATCGGGGAGCGGAGCCAGGATTTAAGATACAGCCTCGCAAATAGCGGTTACTCATGGCAGTGAAAAGCGCTAAAAGCGAGTGAAAAGAGATAGGTTGAGAGTTCTACGCATCGCCGATGTTCCAAACACTCGAAATGTTCCAAACACTCGAACAGGCGGCATGACACGGGCGATGTTCTGGCGCAAGCGAAGATCAAGTTAACTATTTATTTGTTTAGCCCAAAACAATCCTTGTTCTGAAAGGTGGAAGGACAAACAGCATGGGATGGAAAGGCAAACTTATAGAAGCGCCGGTAGCACTGATTGGCAGGATGGTTCAAACGCACCGGCAGCCGCCGGGGAATCCAACATCCCTTTTTGTTCTTCGCAATAACGACATCGGTGATCTTCTTATCATTACTCCTTTGTTTGATGCTCTGCGGCGTCTTTTTCCCGATGCTCGGATCACGGCGGGCATTGGCGATTGGAGCCGAGACGTGCTGGCGAACAATCCTCATGTGACGGATATTCTGCCAGTGAACGCCCCCTGGAACAACAAGTTTGTCCAAGCACAAAGCGACCAAGATCAGATACGCTATGTTTTGCACTCCCCCGAAGCTCGGAATCTCCGAGACCAAAAGTTTGACATCGGCATTGACGTTCTCGGCAGCCATGTTGGGGCGCTCCTGCTAATGAAGGCAGGCATCCCCTATCGCCTCGGAGTACGCGGCTATAGGGGAGGACATTCTGCAATGCAGCAGAATGTTGTGTTCCATGAAGATCAGCATGTGGCGCAGGCAGCACTACGCTTTGCCGAGCTTTTGGGCGCAACTGACCTTCCTAGTTGCCGCCCGCAATTATTTTTGATGCCTTCAGAGATTCAGGGCGGGGAAGATCAGTGGCAACAGCAGACAAGCGGTACGCCGTGCCGGATTGTCATTGGCCCTGGTGGTGGGTTTGTGGAAAAATGTTGGCCGCTTTCTTTCTACGCCGAGTTGATGCAACGCCTCACTGCATCGAAGGGAGTGGCAATGATTGTTGTAGGCGGTAAACAGGACGAGGATGCTGGGAAGCAATTGACGTCAGGGCTACCTCATGCCAAAAACTTGGCGGGGCAGCTTACTCTGCGCGAGACATTTGCGGTTGTTCATGCCGCTGACTTGGTCATTACCAATCCTAGTATGCTGATGCACACTGCCGCTGCGTTTTTGCTCCCGACAGTTGTCCTGCTAGGAGAAGCCTTCCCATCAGCAGCCCATCATGATCTAGTTTGGGGCTACCCAGGTACTTGCCGCAGTTTAGGCCGAGAAGTGAATCGTGGCATAGCTACAGTGGAAGAGGCATTCAACGCCATGCAAGATGCGATAAAGCAGGCATCATGCCAGTAGCTTCTCACGGTTGCTGAACAGATTGACACAAAGCATTTATTGGGATGGGGACATCCCAAGTTAAGCACAAAAAGGTCCCTCCCTGCCTACCACCAAATAAAGTAAGTATTGTGAGAATTACCATTATTGCCGCCGCCCTGCCGCCGCAGCTTGACGGCATCGGAGACTATTCGGCGCAAATTGCCGCAGAACTTGCCCGCACGCAGGACGTGACCGTGCTGACCAGTGCACCGGCGCCGGACCCGATCCCCGGTGTCCGCATCGAGACCGCATTCTCGGCGGACGCCCCGGCCAGCGTTCAAGGCATCGCGAAATTTGTGGAAACGAACTCGCCCGACTGGGTGCTGCTGCAATACAACCCGTTTTCCTACGGCAAGTGGGGACGCAACCTGCACTTGCCGCGCGTCATGGCCCAGATCAAGCGAACCTGTCCGCAGACCCGGTTTGCGCTCATGGTGCATGAGCCGTTTGTGCCGATCATCACGCCGCAGTTCGCGGTCATGGCAACCTGGCAGCGCTGGCAGCTTTGGCGGCTGGGGCAAATCGCCGATGCCGTATTTTTCTCCATCGGCCCCTGGGCGAAGCGGTTTGGGCGCTGGTTCCCGAACAAGCCGGTCGTGCATCTGCCGGTCGGCTCCAACATCCCGCGTGTTCCAATTAGCCGCAAGGAAGCGCGGGCAAGGCTTGGCATTCGCGGAGAGACAATTGTTTTGGGACTGTTCGGCACAATGAGCGCCGCGCGAATGCTGGGCCTTGTGCGGGACGCTGCACTTTCGCTGACACAGGCCGGCTTCTCCGTGCAGGTGCTTTATGTTGGACCTCATCAAGCACAAGTTTGTGCGGCTTTGGGCGACGTGAACATCATTGCTGATGGCCCTGCCCCTGCCGAAGAAGTTTCTCGACGTTTCGCCGCAATGGACATCTACTTGGTGCCTTACTCGGACGGCATCTCCACCCGGCGCACAACCTTGATGACCGCCCTTCAGCACGGCATCGCCACAGTCGGCACACGCGGATTTTTGACCGATGATCTGCTGGAACAACAAGCCGGACATGCGTTTTTGCTCACGGAAGCCGCTGACTCACCGGCATTTTGCGCCGCCGCTCGGAAGCTTGCCGAAAGTGCAAACTTGCGCCAGGAGTTAGGGCAAAATGCCGAAAAACTTCACGAGCGTGAATTTGCTTGGGCAAACACGGTGCGAAAACTGTGTACGTCACTGGCGGAAAGCGGAAAATAGGCGGCCGATATGAACCGACATCAAGTCAAGCAACAGGTCAAGCGGCTATTGTCCTTTATCGCGCCGCAAGCCGCGAGCAACTGGCAGGAAGTACGCCATCGGCGGCATATCCACCGATTTGAGCAGCGGCTGGGCCTGCCTGAGCTGACGCAAGCATTCATCGCCCAGCACGGCCAAAGTGTGCCTGGTGGCCCATTTGCAGGGATGACCTATGTTCCCCAAGCAGCCGGAAGCGCACTCATCCCGAAACTGCTGGGCAGCTACGAGTCGGAACTGCATGACGCCGTTGAACAGATTATCGCAGCGGATTACCAAGTTGTGATAGACATCGGCTGTGCGGAAGGCTACTATGCAAACGGCTTTGCCATGCGCTTGCCGTCTGCCCGCATTTATGCTTTCGATATTGATCCCGAAGCGCAGGAATTATGCCGGGAGATGGCACGGCTCAACGGTGTTGAGGCAAAAGTGGCAATTGTTGGCGAATGCAGACATGATAATTTCAACGCGCTAATGACTAGCCGTTCGCTCGTGATTTGTGACTGCGAAGGCTACGAAGCCGTATTGTTGCAGCCTGCCTTAGTTCCCGCCTTGGCGCAGGCGGACATTCTTGTAGAACTTCACGAGGAAGTACAGCCAGGACTGACATCACTGGTCTTAGGCCGGTTCCAAGAAACGCATCAAACTTCGCTTATGACGACGACTAAACGTGACGCGGAAGATTACAAGCAGCTACATTTCTTGAAGTCAGAAGAGCGTTCACTTGCAGTGTCGGAATTCCGCCCGGCAGGTCAGCAATGAGCTTTCCTTCGGGCGAATCCTGTCAGCAAAGACAAAACATGAAGATCGCTATTATCATGCCGCTGGCGGAGCAGCGCGGCGGGGGGGAGCTGATGGTGCTGCACTTGATGCAGCAGGGGCAGGATCTCGGGGTGGAGTGGCTGGTGGTCTTTCTTTCCGACGGGCCGATGGTGCAGCAGGTGCGGGCGCTGGGCGCGGCGGCGGTGGTGGTGGACGCGGGGCGGCTGCGGGAAGTGCCTCGGTATCTGGCGGCTGTGGGGCGAATTGCCCGGCTGGTGCGGCGCGAGAAGGTAGACTTGATTTTTGGGTGGATGAACCAGGCGCAGCTTTACGGCAGCCCGGCGGCGAAACTGGCGGGTGTTCCAGCGGCGTGGTATCAAATCGGCCTGCCGCTTTCGCCCGGCTGGAATGACCGCATGGCGACCCGGCTGCCTGCCGCCGGCATTCTTGCCTGCTCCCAAGCGGCCGCAGACGCCCAGGCGCGGCTTGCCCCGGCGCGGCCAATGCGGATAGTTTACCCCGGCGTCGAGCTGGAGCGCTATGAGGCGGGAAAATTGCCGTCGCCGATAGAAGCAAAACAAAAGCTGGGGCTGCCGCTGACCGGGCCGCTGATTGGGATTGTCGGACGCTTGCAACGCTGGAAAGGAATGCACGTTCTGGTGGAAGCGCTGCCGGAAATCCTGCAAGCGCACCCAGGCGCCCACGGCGTTGTGGTCGGCGGGGACCACGCCCCGGAGCCGGAGTATCCAGCTTATTTGCGGGAGCGCATCAGCACTTTGGGATTGACGGACAAAGTGACGCTGGCAGGCCTGCAAGGCAATGTTCCTGAGTGGATGCAGGCGATGGACGTTTTTGTCCATGCGTCCGACCATGAGCCGTTCGGCATCGTTGTCATTGAAGCGATGGCGCTGGGGAAACCCGTTGTCGCCGGGAATGCCGCCGGACCGACGGAAGTGATCACGGACGGCGTCAACGGCCTGCTGACCCCCTACGGCGACGCGCCCGCACTGGCCCAGGCTGTTTTGCGGTATCTGGATGACCCGGCGTTTGCCCGCCAGGCCGGAGCGGCGGCGCGGGTGCGGGCGCTGGAGTTTTCCACCCGGCGCTACGCCGAGAACTGCGTCCTCGCGCTTCAAGGATTGATGGACGCAGAAAAGCACAATTAAGCTAAAATAGCACGACGTTTGCATAAGTATCATCTATTATGAGCGCTTCTCTTATTCAATCCGCTCCGGCGCAAAAACCGGCGGACGCTCAGACGCCGGACGCACGGCGGTTCTGGTTTGTGCCGGCCTTTTCGGCGGTTCTCGCGGTCCTGGTCGCGCAGGTGCCGATCATCGGCGCGGCGGCCATTGGGCCGTTCCTGCTGGTGCTGGTGCCGCTGGTTCTTTGGGCCGCGTTCCGGGACACGGAGCGGGCGATCTACGTTTACTTTGCCTGGTGCTGGCTGGACGGAACCATTCGCGGCCTGCTGCATTCGGACCCGGTCTCGATTGTCGCCCGCGACATTGTGCTGGCCGTGATCGTGACCGGCTGGGGCGCTCAGCGCATCCAAAACCGTCAGGCGGACCCAATCCGTGTTCCGCCGGGGACACTGCTGGTGGCGTTGTTTACCATCAACTGCCTGCTGCAAGTGTTTAACCCGTTCGCTGTCGGGATTGTCCAAAGTCTCGGCGGCCTCAAGCTGCACTTGTCCGCCATTCCCCTGCTTTTCTTGGGCTATGATGTGATCCGCCGCCCCAGCCAAGTCAAGCACTTGTTTTTGTTTCTGACGCTGCTGACGCTGATTATGGGCTGCGTTTCTTATGTGCAGTACGCGCAGGGACCAAGCTGGACTTGGGCGCACTTTCTCGGCACCCAGGAAGCCATCGGCTCCAACTTATCTGCGATGGGGCAGGGAGAAGTGCGCGGCATGACCACGACATTCAAGCCGCCGGGGACAAGCACAGGCGGCGGCGCGGCGGGAGCCTATATTGGAATGATCTTTCCGCTGGCCTTTGTGCTGCCGCTTTTGTCAGGCAAACTGCGGTTTCCGGCGGCAGCGCGGGCCGCATTGGCTGCGCTTCTGCTTGCGTTTATTGTCTTTATCTTCATTAATGCCGTCCGCTCCGCCCTGGTGATCGCTTTCTGCGGCATCCTGCTTTGCGGGCTGCTGGCGGGAGGAACGCTGCGGGTGCGGCTGCTGGCGGCAATCGCCGCCTGCCTGGCGCTGGGAAGCCTGGCGTTCACCGTGTCTCAGGGCGTGTCTCAGGGCGGCGTGACCAATCGGTTCGCTTCCACATTCTCCGACCCGGTGGACGCGCTGCACAAGGACCGGCGGACATTCTTTGATGATGCCGCTTTTATTGTGACCCACTCCCCCCTCGGCGTCGGCCTGGGCCGGGTCGGGGCCGCCGGCGGACGCCTAGGCAGCGGCGGAGCGGAAAGCGACCCCGGCTTTGCCGTGTTCAGCGAAGCGTACCTCGGCTCCATCATGTACGAGACCGGCATTATGGGCGGGCTGCTGATCACAGCCCTGGCCCTTTCGTTTATCGGACGCTGCTTGGGGTATCTCGGACGCCAAACCAATTCCGACGACAAGCTGCTGCTGACGGCGATTACCGCCTTGTTTGTGATTACCTTTGCAAACTTTTTTGTCACGCCGATCCTGCTGGGGCCGCCGGGGTCCATCTTGTTCTGGCTGCTCGGCGGCGCGGCGCTGCGGGCCTTTGCCCCAAAAGCGAGGACCGTATGAGCGAAAGTCCTATGAGCCGGTTACGCATTGCGCTTGTCGCAAACCATGTGCATTTTCGCGGCGGCATGGAGCGCTACACGGCCGAGCTTGCCGCTCGGCTTTGCCTAGCGCATGACGTTCACCTGTTTACCTGCGAGGCCGCCGACGTTCCGCTGGACCGCCTCACTGTGCATCCTGTCCCTGTCCGGCAAAAGCCGTTTCTGGCCTTGTTCGCCCAGTTCTACCGGCAGACCAGCCGCATGATCCGCCTGCATGACTTTGACATCGTGCATACCATCGGCGGCATCACCGCCCATCAAAACATCGTCACCGCCCAGTATTGCCAGTACGCATGGGGCGACGCCATCCGCCGCGAACCCGGCGCAAAGGCCGGCATTACTCCCTACCACCAGCTCATGTGGCAGATCGCGGGCTACTTTGAGCGGAAGGCGTTTACGTCCCTTGAAACACTGGGGATCAGCGCGAACTCCTGCCGTACCCAGTCGGATTTGATCAAGTTCTACGGCGCAGACCCCGCAAAGATGCAGGTCATCTACAACGGCGTCGACTCTGACCGCTTTTCCCCGGCCAACGCCCGGTTTCGGGGCGAAGTCCGGCAGCGCTATCAAATCCCTGAAGAGGCCATAGTTGTGCTGTTTGTCGGGGAATACCGGCGCAAAGGGCTTGCTACTGTGATTGACGCGCTGGGGCAGCTTCAGGATAAGCGGCTGCATCTGCTGGCTGTCGGGCGGGGGGACTTAGCCCACTACCGCACCCTGGCCGCACTCGCCGGGATCGCCGACCGCGCTACCTTCGCCGGCCCAGCCCGGAGCATTGAGCAAATCTTCGGCGCTGCCGACCTTTTCGTGTTCCCCACCTACTACGAGCCGTTCGGCATGGTCATCACCGAAGCCATGGCCTCCGGCCTGCCCGTCATCACCAGCCGCAGCGCCGGTGCGGCGGAGTTGATCACCGAAGGAGAAAGCGGCCTGCTGCTGGAAAGCCCGAGCGATCCCAGCGAGTTAAGCGAAAAGATTGCCGCATTGGTTTCCGACAGCACCGCGCTCAAAGACATGGGACGCCGCGCCCGCTCCGCCGCGTCCGGCTACACCTGGGACAACGTCGCCGAAGATACCTTGAGCCTCTACGCCCGAAGCCTCACCCAAACACGTCCTGCTCTTGCAGAGGGATTGACCCAGTGAACCCAGTCAAGCTCTGGCGGTGGAGCTGCGCTGCTCACGCCAAAAAAATCCCTTTCGTGCCGCGCTTCCTGAAGACCATCATCTTCTTGGTCTACAAAGCAATTCTGCCCTGCGAGGCAGTGATTGGACCGGGCCTGAGCTTGGAGCATTACGGATTAGGAATCGTCGTGCATCCCAATGTTACCCTCGGCAGCAATATCCGCATTTATCACGCGGTCACCCTGGCGGCGGAAACTTGGGTCGGCTCGCCGCACCGCATCTTCGTCGGCGACAACGTCACCATCGGGGCTGGCGCAATCATTCTGGCCCGCACAAACCAGAGCCTGACCATCGGCGACGGCGCGTATGTTGGGGCCGGCGCCGTCGTCACCCGCGATGTCCTGCCCGGCCAGACCGTCGCCGGTTCCCCAGCCCGGCCGATTCCGAAAACGGAAATCAAGTCTTAGGAAACAAAATCTTAGGAAACAAAATTTTTTGGCGATTCGCGTAAAACTGTGTTAAAATAAGCAATCGGCTACTTGTTGACTGGCAGCTTGCAGACGGAAATAGGCCGGAAATCGGAGTGAAGGATTACTCGTGAAAATTCTCTTTCTCGCGGACCTCGTGTTTGAAGACCATGCCGGCGGATCACGCGTCGTGGCGCGGGAGCTTGCCGCCGGGCTGGTCCGGCGCGGCCATGACGTGACGTTTCTCGTGCGGGCCGGAAAAGACAATATCCCGTCGGAAACCACGCTGAACGGCGCAAAAGTTGTCCGGTTTGCTGCGCCCGGCAGTTCCTTCGGCTACGTCAAAGCCGCCCGCAAAGCCTGCGCGAATCTCTTGGCCGAGAGTGCTTTCGACATCGCCCACACCCACTTTGCTTACAGCGCCGTCGGCCCGCTTCAGGTCATTCCCAAAGATCTTACCCATGTCCGGTCGTTTTATGGACCCTGGCACGAAGAAGGCCAGGTGGAAGACCGCAAAAAACTCGACGACCGACGCCAAAGCTGCCGCAGTCCCAAAGCCGCCGTGGCCTATGCCGCCGCGCTTGCCACCACGCACGCCCGCTACGCCCTCCGCGCCCAGGTGGAGCGGCGTAACCTTCAGCGCAGCCAGGTCGCTGTGGTCCTCAGCGAGCAGTCCCGCCGGGAAGTGCTGGATCTCGGCTTTCCCGCCGACAAAATTGTCAAAGCTCCCGGCGGCACCGATACCGACGCTTTCCGCCTGCTCCCCGGCAATGCCGGCAAGATCGCCGTCCGCCGGGCGTTGGGACTGCCTGAGAACGCCCAGATTCTCCTCTCCATCCGCCGCCTTGCCCCGCGCATGGGGCTGGACAAGCTGATTCAGGCCATGCCCGAAATCATTGCCAGACGCCCTGACGCCTGCCTGGTCATCGGCGGCACCGGCCCTGAAGCCGGACGGCTCCAAGCCCTCGTTGAGACCCTGCGCTTAGAAAATCACGTCCGGCTCGCCGGCTTTATTCCCGCCGAACAGCTTGTTTCCTACTACCAGGCCGCCGACCTTTTTGTCCTGCCCACCCTCGCATTAGAAGGCTTCGGCCTTGTCACTACCGAGGCCCTCGCCTGCGGCCTGCCCGTGATCGGCACGCCCATCGGCGCAACCCCTGAAATCTTGGCCCCGCTCGACCGCCGCCTCATTGCCCATAGCGCCCAGCCTCATTGCCTCGCCGAAGCCGTCGCCGATTATCTGGGCGGCACCTGGCGTCACTCCCTTACCCCCCAGCATCTGCACGATTATGTGCGGGAAAATTACACCTGGGAGCGCCACGTCGTTCGCATTGAAGAAATCTACACTGATCTTCTTCAATCCCACTCCCCCCAGTTTGGCTTTCGCCCGGCTCCCCAGCAAGTCCTTATCAGCAAGTAACATCAGCAAATGACACGGGACCTGCTGCTTTTTCCAGCACACCGTTTGTTGACAGGTCTTCCCCAGCTTGTTATAATGGAGGCTATCTCCAAAGCCGAGAAAGTGAAAAGCTCTAGTGAAAGAAAATGCGGTGGAAGAAAATGCGACGGAAGATGTCGCTGAAGAAACCGAAGGCGGAGCGGCGGGCCATGCCGCCCATTCCAAATCCGCCGAAGCCAAAGGACTGGCGGGGACCATGCGCCGGCCCATCAAGCTGACCATGATGGGCGCAGGCTCCGGCTTCACCCCCACCCTCATCCGGGACGTTCTGCAAATCCCCGGCAGTCAAGGCGGCACGATTGCCCTGGTAGATATAGACGCAGACCGGCTGCGGACCATGCACGGCTTGATCCAAAAGATTTTAGATGCCTGGGGCAAGACCGAATGGAGCGTCGAATCGTCCACCGACCGAACGCAGGTCTTGGGCGGCAGCGACTACGTCATCTGCTGCGTCGAAGTCAGCGGCACGGCCTGCGTCCGGTATGACAACGACATTCCCGCCAAGTACGGCATCAGCCAGTGCATCGGCGACACCATTGGCCCCGGCGGCCTGTTCAAATCACTCCGAACAATCCCTGTCTGGCTGGACATCTTGCAGGACGTAGAGCGGTACGCTCCCGAAGCGATTGTCCTCAACTACACAAACCCCATGTCCATGATGTGCCTCGCCGCCCACCGCACGTCCTATCTGCCCGTGGTCGGCCTGTGCCACTCGGTTCAAGGGACCGGACATCTGCTGGCAAGGCGGGCCGGCATTGCCTACGACGAGATGACCTGGGAATGCGCGGGCATCAACCACCTGGCCTGGTTCACCAAGCTTCAGCATCAGGGCAAAGACTTGTACCCAAAGCTGATGGCACAAGCCGAGCGTGATGTGTACGGCTCGGAAGACGCCGAAGGGCGCGAAAACACGGACATTGTCCGCAAAGACATGATGCTCCACTTTGGCGCGTTTATCACCGAAAGCAGCGGTCATCTATCTGAGTACCTGCCGTACTACCGCAAGCGCCAAGAGTTGATGGAGCGCTACTGCCGGTCTGGGTACGACGGCGAAACGTCGTTTTATGCCGATAACTGGCCGACGTGGCGCAAGAACGCCGACGCGACGCGCCTCAAAATGCTGAGCGGGGAAGCCGGCCTGGAACAAGAGCGTTCCTGGGAATACGGCTCGTGGATCATTGAAGCCCGCGAAAAAGATTCACCGGTGCGAATTCACGGCAATGTCCCGAACTCGGTGGGCGGGGCGGCGACGCTGATTACCAACCTGCCCGCAAACGGCATTGTGGAAGTGGCCTGCCTGGTGGACGGCAACGGCGTCAGCCCGACGCGCTTTGGCGCTTTGCCGCCGCAGATGGCGGCGGTGTGCGCGTCCAACATGGGCATGTACGAGCTGGGAGCCGCGGCGGCGGTAGAGCGTTCTAAAGAAGCCGCGATTTACTCGCTGCTCTTGGACCCGCTATGCGCGGCGGTGTGCAGTCCGGCGGAGATCAAAGCCATGACGCTTGAGATGTTCGAGGCCGAAGCCGAGTTCCTGCCGGGCTACAAGTGATAGCTCGGCAATTTTTGCGCTTTGCCTAGTTGCCGATCTCAGCACCCGGACTTCAGCCTTCAATTTTTTAGCCTTCAATCTTTCAAGATTGAAGGCTTTTTTATGCCCGCTTCTCTCTCAAGTTTTAGAGTTCTCTGCCGATAATTTTGCTGTCAGCAATTTTACCAGGTGCATGGCACACAGGAAACAGGAACATCATGCGAGGAACATCAAGGCACAACGGGGGGCGGAAAACCGAGCGGCGAGCTAGGCGGAACCGGGAAATGCTGGCGGCGCTGCTGGCCGGCGGGGCGTGCGCGGTGCTGCTGACGGACGCCCGCCCGGCGCAGGCGGCGGGGACGGCGGCGAACACGGTCATCAGCAACACGGCCTCCGCGACTTATAACGACCCCAACAACGCAGGCACGACGCTGAACGCAACGTCCAATACCGTTACCGTGACTGTGGCGGAAGTCGCCGGCATCACGGTCGGCGCGGCGTCTGTGACCGACCCGGCCCACCCTGGAAACATCCTGCCGGGCGACGTGGTCAACTATGACTTTGTCGTCACCAACATCGGCAACGCGCCCAACACATTCGCCCTGCCCGGCGCTGCGACAGTGACCGGCAACGGCACGGCCGGAACCCTTGTGTACAGCACCGACGGCGGCGCGACGTTCCCGGCTCCCCGCCAATGGCCGGGCGACGCTGAATTTAGAAGGCACGCTGCTGGACAGCAAAAACCGTGTCAGCCGGCGCGATGCGCTGGTGACGCTGACGGCAGGGGCGGGCGACTTCGTCGGCATGGACGCCGATCCCGACCAGCCGCTTTCAGGTCAAAGCCGTCAAAGGCCGGTTCACGGCGACGCTTCGGTCCGGGGTGCGGGCGGGAACGGTGCCGATCCGGGCCGCCGACGGCGCTTTAGAGGCGTTCACGCAGGTTGAGTTTACGACGGATTTACGTCCGTCCCTCGCCACCGGCATTGTGGATTTCCGCCTCGGCAGCCGCCGCAGCGATTATGACCAGCCGATCCAAGATTATGTCAGCCCTGACGTGAGCGATAGGACGGCCCTGCACGGGCGAACGTCCCTGTTTGCGACCGGCAAGATGGGCGACTACCTGTTTACCGGCGCATACAACAGCGAGCACGCGCTGAACGAGACCGCAAGCGGGCCGAGCAGCTTGGGCCGGGACACCCAGACCGCCGACAACCCCTACCCCATCTACGGCGACAGCTCCACATCGGCGGCGCTGGCCCAGTCCCGCGACAATCTGGCGCTGCGCCTAGAGCATAACCAAAACTATTTTCTGTGGGGCGATTACGGCACCGAAGAGTTTTCTGGGCCGTCCCAGCAGCTCACGGCGATCACGCGGGCGTTCCATGCCCTCAAAGGCAACTTCCAGTCCGGCGCGGTGCAGACGACCGGCTTTTACGGCGACAACGTGCAGGGGTTCCAGCGCGACGCCATCGCGCCGGACGGCACGAGCGGCCTGTACTTTTTGTCCCATCGGCCTTTAGTGTACGGCTCTGAGGCCGTATTCTTTGAGGAAGAAGACATCAACCGGCCCGGCACGGTGCTTGAGCGCACGGCGGAAGGGCGGGGCGCAGATTATGAGATTGACTATGACCGGGGAACGCTGCTGTTCCATCAGCCTGTTCTCAGAACCGATGTCGGGCCGGACGGCCAGGCGCTGGTGCGCCATATCATTGTCACCTACCAGTACAAGACCGGCGGGGGCGGGACCAGCGTGTACGGGGGCCGGATGCAGTACCACTTGGACGGCACCGGCGCGGGCGGAAACCACCTGCTGGGCGTCACTTACCTGCGCCAGGACCAGGGCCTGCGCCAGTTTGACTTGTCCGGCGTTGACACCCGCCTGCCGCTGGGCAGCCTCGGCACGCTGTTCGCCGAATACGGGCATTCGTCCGCAAACTCCGACCTGTTAGGCGCGGTCAGCGGCTCGGCGTACCGTTTGAACGCCGACATGGCCCTGGGCCG
>CAXTRL010000024.1:0-19247 GCA_964246575.1 uncultured Armatimonadales bacterium | reverse complement strand
AGCTGATTGAAGCGGAATGGGCCTTTGACGGGACGCAGGTGACGTTCCACTTCACCGCCGAAGGCCGCGTAGACTTTCGGGAGCTGGTCCGGGAAATCGCCGCTGTCCTGCACACGCGGGTCATCATGCACCAAGTCGGAGCGCGGGACCATGCCCGGATTTTCCCCGGCATCGGGCCATGCGGCCGTCCGACCTGCTGCTCAACATTCCTGCGCGAGTTCCAGCCAGTGTCCATGAAAATGGTCAAGAACCAGAACTTGGTACTGAACCCGGCCAAGTTTTCGGGACTATGCGGCAAGCTGATGTGCTGCCTGCGCTACGAAATGGACGACGGCTTGGGCCGGGCAAAGATGCCCCAGGCCGGCATGGTTGTAATGACCCCGATGGGCCGGGCCAAAGTGGAAGAAGTCAACGCCGTGCAGCAAATCGTCACGGTGCAGCTTGAATCCCAGCAGTTTGTGGAAGTCCGGGCGAAAGACGTCAGCGAAGTGGAAGGCTGCGTCAACCACGCCGAAGGCGGCAGCGACGACTGCAAAGCGTCCGGGGCGCTCTCGGACTGCGCGGTCCCGGCCCGCGATACGCCGCCCGGCGCGACTTCCTTGCCCGTATTTTGACGGGTTTCTGCTTGTCTTAGGTATCAATTATCCTTAAATGCGGGTACTCTAACCTCAGCAAACCATGAGCGCTCTGTTAACAAAGCATCTTAAAGGACACCGCGTTATGACCATGTTGCCAAGCACGCTTTCCGAAGGTTCCGCCGCCGCCGACCGCCGCCGCCTACAAGCCCGCGCCCGCCGCTTGACTCAGCGGGCGTTGGTCTTGGCCGGCGCGGGAAAGCTTGCCGAGGCCATCCAGTGCCAGGACGAAGTGACGGCCCTGCGCCCGCAGGATGCCGCCGCATTTTTCCGGCTTGGAATGCTCTGCCGCGAAGCCCGCCGCACCGAGCAGGCGGTTCAAGCGCTGCGCCGCTCCACCTATCTCAGCCCCGGCGACCGCGACCCGCGCGAAGCTCTGACCGAAACCCTAGTGGAAGCCAGCCGCTACGAGGAAGCCGTTTCGGAAGCCCGTGCGCTGCTGAAAATCGTTCCCCGCTCGCTGTTTGCGCGGGATGCCCTCAGCATCGCGTATTTGCAGCTTGGCAGGCTTGAGAAAGCGCTGCAAGTGACCGGCGAAATGGTCTGGCTGGACCCGCTGAACCCCGGCCACCACTTCCGGCGCGGCCTTTTGTTCCAGCAGCAGGGCAACCTCCGTGCGGCGGTCGGCGAATACAGCCGCGCTTTGGACATGGCCCACTCGGAAAGCGAAATTTACAGCGATGCCGAAGACGCTCTGGAAATGCTGGACGACGAACAAACCCGGCAGATCATGCTTCTGGCTTCGGGGGACTGGTTCTTTCTCTTGAAACTGCGTCAAGACGCTGCCGAAGCCGTCATTGATCGCGGTTTCTGCCTGAGCGAAGACGGCCTGGCTCGGCTCCAGTACATCCTCCCGCATGAGTTCCCGGAATGGGTCCCGGGCCGGTCCTTGCCGATCTGTTGGGGTGCTCAAGGCCGTTTCCACTAACCCGCTATGGATTTGTAAGTTGTGATGAGCCTGATTTCAGACACGCACACGCGGGTTATGGGCGTTCTGAATGTTACGCCCGACTCGTTTTCCGACGGCGGCCAATACGCTAACCCGGACGCGGCTCTTCTGCGGGCACATCAAATGGCCGAGGACGGTGCCCATGTATTTGACGTAGGGGGCGAAAGCACCCGGCCTGCGACGTTCGGCGACTACTCCCCGCTGCCTGCCGCTGAAGAAATCCGGCGCATCCTGCCGGTTATCACCCGCCTGGCCCAAGAGCTGCCGCAGATTCCCATTTCCGTAGACACCTATAAAGCCGAAGTCGCCGCCGCTGCCCTCAGCGCCGGGGCGTCTTTGGTGAACGACATCAGCGGCTTGACCTACGACCCCGCGATGGCCGCTCTCGTCGCCGAGCGCGGCGTTCCCATCATCCTCATGCACCTCTTGGGCCGCCCCCGCGACATTCCGCTCCGCCCTGTCTACTCCGATGTCGTCGCCGACATCAAAGCTTTCTTTGACCGCCAAATCGCTTACGCCGAGGCGCACGGCATCCGCCGTGACCAGATCTGGCTTGACCCCGGCCTTGGCTTCGGCAAGACTATCCAGCACAATTTGAAAATTCTTCGCCGCCTTTCCGAGTTCCGCTCTTACAACCTGCCGCTCGTCGTCGGCGCGTCTCGCAAGCGCTTCCTCGGCACGATCCTCGGCACCGATGACCCCCAGGACCGCAAAGAAGGCACCGCCGCCACCGTCGCCCTATCCATCGCCGCCGGAGCCGCCGTCGTCCGCGTCCACGACGTCAAAGAAATGGCCCGCGTCGCCAAAGTCACCGACGCTATTGTTCGGGGATGGTCGGAATGAGGTACAATCAGTCTCAGGATTATATGGGGAGGTGAACAGTGGCAACATGGCGACAATTGAGTGATGACAGCTTGCTGGCCGCCGAGATACTGTTGCAAGACGGCAAATACCGAAGTTGCGTCAGCCGCGCCTACTATGCCGCGTACTGCGCGGCGACTCACGAGATTGTTCAGAGGCTGACGACCTTTTCCCATGGGTGGAATAATCCTACGCATGAGTTGGTTCCGAAATACATTCGGGACAACCTCCCAATCGCGCCAGCCAAAAAAAACGCGGTTATTACTTCAATTACTCTCCTACGGTACTACCGCGTAGACGCCGATTATCGGCCCCGCACTACAATAGACGAGCAAATAGCGCGAGACTGCATCCGTACCGCCGCAGAAGTTCAGCAGGAATTTTGGGGAACCAGTAGATGAATGACACAGCCGTAGCTGATGCTACACAACAAATTATTGAAGCCGTTCAAAAACATCTTAGCAGCCGGCGCCCCGGCGGCGCAACCCTAGAAGTCGTGCCGGAGGGAATTCGCCAAGACCGCGAATGGTGGTATGTTCCGGTTCGGCCTAGCATCCGGCCTCTAAAACGCTTTGAATACTACGAAGCTCTCGCAGAGGTCGAAAATGAGGTGCAAAAAATAGATCACCTGACGGTTCTGCTTGTGCCAACCCTTCCTGAGTCCGAAGCCGAGGACGCTTGACAAGGCGGTAGTTCCCTGCGTTTGCGCTGTGTAACCATGCTTTTCAACGTGTGGCCTGAGGCTTGCCATGACCTATCGTATCGGCGACAAAGTGCGCCTGATACAGGTGCCTCCTTATCTCTACGAGGACGATCCTATTGCACAAGAAACCGCCCAGTTCTTCGAGCGTTGCTTGGGAAAAGTATTCGGTGTTGAGGGCTTTGACGAAAATGGACAGCTTGAACTGTGGACAACGGGGAGAGGCAATCGCAGAAGATCGGTTCGTGGCCTAGACACGCACACGATCTGGATTGAGCCGGAATACGTTACACCATTCGCACGGCAATATCCCGCTCGGCGAGGTAGGCTTTGATTTCGCTGATGGTGTGGGTGCCGTAGTGGACGATGCTGGAGACCAACGCGGCTTGGGCGCCGCCGCCTGTCACGGCTTCGTAGATGTGCTGCAAGTTGCCTGCGCCGCCGCTGGCGATGACGGGAATGCCGACACTCTGCGTGACGGCGCGGGTCAAGGCGATGTCGTAGCCGGCCTGGGTGCCGTCGGCGTCCATCGATGTCAGCATGATCTCGCCTGCGCCCCGGTCTTCCATTTCCCGCACCCAATCTAACGCATCAATGCCCGTCGGGGTGCGCCCGCCGTGGATATGGACTTCCCATCCCGAAGAGGTTGCGCCGGTCTTTTTAGGGTCGACTGCGACCACGACGCACTGCGCCCCGAAGTCTTTGGCGCATTCGGTGATAAGTTCGGGCGTGGTGACTGCCGCCGTGTTGATGCTGGCTTTGTCCGCGCCGGTTTTCAAGATGCGCCGGAAGTCTTCCACCGTCTTGATGCCGCCGCCGACGCAGAATGGAATGAAGACTTCCTCGGCGACCCGGCGGGCGTAGTCAAACATCAAGTCGCGCTTCTCGTGCGACGCCGTGATGTCCAAAAACACCAGCTCATCGGCTCCCTGGGCATCATACAGCGCAGCCCTTTCAACGGGGTCGCCGGCGTCGCGCAGGTTCAGAAAGTGGGTTCCTTTGACGACGCGCCCGTTTTGGACATCCAGGCAGGGAATAATTCGGGTGGCAAGCATGGCACCAGTATACCACGGCCACTTAAACGAAGCGTCTAAAAGTTTCTTGACAAACGGGATTTTATTCTGTATGATAAGCCGTATAGCAAGACTACTCCTCGTTATGAATATCGCTCGCCTTCTTTTACTTCCCATCGTTTTTGTACTTGTCTTTGCTGCGCCTCTGCTTGCCCAAGCGCCCGCGCCGCTGATCCTGCGGGTTGGCGGGGCAGGAGGCTTTAAGCTGCCGGACAAGAACGCGACGGACCCCAACGCGCGGGCGAACCGGGCGATTGTGGATGCGTTTGAGACCAGTCATCCGGGCATCCGCTTGGAAAGCGCCCAGGGGCTGCAAATCGGCGGACCTGCCGCCGAGTCCAATCTGCTGCTGGCGTTTGCGGGGGGGACCGCGCCGGACGTCGTGTATGTCAACTTCCGGTCGTCGGCGTCCTATATCCAGCAGGGGTTTCTGATCCCGTTGGACGGCTACTTAAAGAGTGACCCGGCGGTCATGGCTCATATCCAGCCGACGCTGGTGCCGATTTTGCGGGACGCCGGACACGGCCATATTTATTCAATCCCGTTTCTCGCTGCCGTGCAGGCGCTTTACTACCGCAAGGACATGTTCCAGGCGGCAGGGCTGGACCCTAATAAGCCACCCCGGAATTGGGATGAGTTTTATGCCGACGCGCAGGCGCTGACTGATCAGCCGAAGGGCGTTTGGGGCTTTGAGTTCGGCACGGACTCGGATGCATCGGCGTACTGGTGGATCAATTTTTTGTGGCAGGCCGGCGGGGAAGTCATCAAGCGCAATTCCCAGGGGCAGTGGCAGGCGGCGTTCAATACGCCCGCCGGCGTGACGGCCTTGAAGTTCTACGGCAAGCTGCTGACCGCGCCCTGGACCGGCAAGGACGGCAAGCGGTATGTCGGGGTCGCCACCCACAGCAGTACGCTGGGGGAAGACCGGGCGACCGGCAAATGTGCCATGTGGTTCCAGTACCAAAGCAACATTATTGCCAATCAAGCCGACGCCACGCAGATCAACCCCAGTGTGGTCGGCATCGCGCCGATGCCGCGTGGCCCGACAGGCATCACGGCAAACGAAGCGAACGCTTATATGTGGGGCATTTCGTCGCAGATCAAAGACCCGCGTGTCCGGGCCGCCGCCTGGCAGTTTGTGACGTTTATGGCAAGCGATGACGCCGACCGCATCCGCACGAAAGCTTATGTGGAAGCCGGGCTGGGCAGCACGGTCAACCCCGTGGCGCTGCAAAAATACGGCTACGCCGATTACACGTCGCCGCAATCTAAGGTCTGGCTCCAAACCAATAAAACACTGTTCGCCAGCGGCCACCCGGAGCCGTATGGCGAGAACATGAGCCAGATTTACAACCTGCTCGGTGTACCGCTCGGCGAAATCGAGCAGTACCCGAACGCCGACCCGAAAGTCCTGCTGGACCGCGCGGCGGCGTCTGTAGATGCTACCCTGACCGGCTATGTGCCGCCGGAAGTCCGGCATCGCCGCCGGGAAGTGGCCTGGTCCATTTTCGGGGCGCTGCTGGCAGGTTTGGCCGTGTACGGCTACTGGCAGGGGAGGCTCTGGGCGGGGCGGCGCAGGCAGGCGCGTCAAAACCGGCTGCATTCCACGCAAGCGGCAGGCCCGGCCCTCAGCGTGCAACTGCTGATCTGGCTGTTCATGCTGCCGGCGCTTGCGACTATTTTGATTTGGCGCTATTATCCGCTTGGGCGCGGGCTGGTCATGGCGTTTCAAGATTATCATGTTTTGGGCGGGGCCAGTTATGTCGGCTTAGACAATTTCATTGACCTGTTCACGGCAGAGTCATTTTGGCGTTCTACGCTGATTTCGTTTCTTTACACTGCGATTAGCCTGACGCTGGGATTTTTCCTGCCGCTGCTTGTCGCGGTCGGCTTGACTGAGGTACCGCATGGGAAAGTGTTCTTCCGAACACTCTACTACCTGCCGGCGATCACGGCGCCTCTCGCCATTGCATTTATGTGGAAGCAGTTTGAGGACGGCACGCCTGCCGGGCTTTTCAACTCCATTATCCTTTCTGGGGCAAATCTTCTGCACCTGCATTCGGACCCTGTGAAATGGCTGGACAACCCGAAAATCGCCCTGCTTTCGGTGATTTTGCCGGGGGTCTGGGCGGGCGCAGGACCGGGGAGCCTCATTTATCAGGCCGCCCTTCGCAGTATCCCTGATGAAATGTACGAGGCTGCCGATTTAGACGGAGCTGGGGTCTGGATGAAGTTCTGGGGCGTCACCCTGCCGACATTAAAGCCGCTGATATTGATTAATTTAGTGGGTGCGGTCATTGGAGCATTTCAAGTCACTGACAGCATTTTGGTGATGACCGGCGGTGGGCCGCTGGGTTCTACCCAGCCGCTTGGCCTTGAAATTTGGTACAACGCATTTTTGTTCCTGAAGTTCGGCTATGCCACGGCAGCGGCCTGGGTAATGGGAGCGCTGCTGATTGGATTCACGGTGTATCAGCTTCGGGTCATGAAAAACCTACGCTTTTCGGCGGCTCGCGGAACATAAGAACTTTTTTAAGCTGGTATTTTTTGGGTAAAGACTAAGCACGGTTGGCACGGTTTATGCTCTTTGCACTAACGTCAGCTTTTTGACAGCGAAATCCAGGCCGAAGGCGTGGATGAGCAGCACCACATTAGATAAGAGACCCGTGGAAACAGAAGAAATTACTTCCGAGGCCGGCGTTCTGACGGCCTGGGGAACACGCGCCTTTTTGTTCGATTTAGACAGCAGTTTGTATGTACTGCGTGAGCAGATGACCCGCGAAATCGGGCGCGACTCAGCCGCCGACATCTTCTACCAAGCCGGCTTTGCCGGATCGGGAGCGCTGGTGGAATTTGTATTGCGAGAGATGCCGGATGCCGAAGGCTTCGAAAAGCTGGAAGCCGCTTTCGACCACTTATCGTCCGCCGGGTACGCACGCCTTCGCTTGGAAGGAACGCGGCGGCGCACGGGCGAAGTCTGGGTCCGGGCCGAAGACAGCGCGGAAGCCGCTCTCATGCAGGGCCGGGGGGGGCATTCCGGGTACGCCTGCGACTACCTGCGCGGGCTTCTGCGGGGCTTAGTCGAGGGTCTGCCGCCCGCGCCGGAGTTTGGGGGCAGCCTAGAATGCGTAGAAACTCGGTGTCTGGCAAACGAAGACACGGACTGCTGTTTTCTTGTCGCCTCCCCAACCCATCTTGCCCAGCATGGCTACCGCCAGGGGGAACTGAGCCAGACTTCCGTGCGCGAAACCCTGCTGCGCTTAAACCGGCAGCTTGAAGATGTGCTGGAGGCGGCAACGCGGGACGCCCTCACCGGCCTGTTTAACCGTGCCCACTTTGAGTCAGTCCTGCGCCACAAGATTGAGCACGCCAAGCGGCGCACGGATACGCTGGCAGTGGCGATGATTGATTTGGACGGCTTCAAGGAAGTCAACGACGGCATGGGCCACGCTATGGGCGATTTGGCGCTGCGGCAGGTCGGCCATCTGCTGGGAGCGCAGGCGCGGGATACGGACATTGTCGCCCGGTACGGCGGGGATGAGTTTGCTTGGCTGATGCCGGGAACGACTGTCGATGCGGCGGTTGCCGTCGCAGACCGCATCCGGCGCTTGGTTCAAGACATGCGCTTGGAGATGGACCTGCCGATCAGCTTGTCGGTCGGCATTGCGTCCTGCCCGGAAGATGCGTCCGGCATTACGGACCTGATAGATTTTGCAGACATTGCCATGTACCAGGCGAAAGGCGCAGGTGGAGATCAGGTCCGCCGTTATGTCGCCGCCGATCATGGGCGAGGGGCTTCCAAAAAGCGCACGCACAAGCCGCGCCTCCGTTTGTCTTCCGGGCCGGTCGCCGAGGAAGAAGGTTTGCCCCGGCTAGATTTGGGTGATTAACTGCTGTTTGCTTGACTACCCGCCAAGATGCGCTGGGCAATCGCAACGTCTTCCGGGCGATCTATGTCGGTGCCGATTTCCGGGTACGCCGAGCAGATGCCAACGGCCCGGCCTCCGCCCAGAACACGGCTGACGGCCGTTTCCAGCGCCGAGATCGTCAGCAGGCGCGGCGAAACAAGCTGCGATCCCAGCAGCCGTAGAAGCAGTCCGATCCCGAGCAGCCGGGCCATTTGTACCGGACTTTTTCGGGCGGCATAGGCTTGGGCAATCGCTTCCCGGTGACCCATCAGAAAACGCGGGCGGACCAGCATGACGTTCCCTAGCGTAAAGCGGCCTTCCGCCAGGGTAATTGCGGTCCGCTTCATTTCTGGGTATTTACGAGTACAGGCCGCCAGCGGCACATACGAGCAGCACAGGTCCGCCTCAGTCGCTGAGGCGCGATGGAGAAAATCTTCCAAAGCCTGCGGCGTCACAAACGGAATGTCCGACGTGCTGATCAAGACCCGCTCTTGATCCCCGCAGGCTCCCAGGCCCGCCATGAGATTTTCCAGCAGCGTTTCCTGTCCCGCGACCGCCGTGTACGCTGCGCTGCTGGGAACATCACCGACGACAAAAATCCGCCTGACCGACGGCGTTTGGGCCAGCGCGGAAACGACATAATCCAGCATCGTCCGCGTTCCAATCGGCGTCAGCGCCCGATTTTCCACCCCAGTTGCCGCCGCCATTTCCGGGCTGTTTTTTCCGCCCGCCAGCACAACCACATCTACCTTTGTCATCTTTCGTATGCCCCTATCGTATGCGTCACCCAAACTTCGCCGATACCTGCCGCTGTCACTTGTGCGGCGATTTGCTGGGCCGCGGCTTGCGAGGAAGTGCGAAGAAACAGGGCCGAGCCGCTGCCGCACAGGAGCGGTTTGAAACTTTCTTCCCCTTCGGCTGTCTGAGATAATACAAGATGCGCCGCAGCGACTTCCGGGTAGGCCGGCAAGATAACGGCCTCAAAGTCATTCTCGAAGTCTTGGAACGGCACTTGCTGGCCGTTAAGCCATCGGGGCGTTGCCTGGCCCATCTTTCGGCCAGGGACAGCATCCAGCGCGGCGTAGGCCGCTGCGGTGGAAACGCCGACACCCGGCTTGACGACCACCAGCGGCCAGGGTGGCGCGGCAGAAGAAAGCGGCGTGATTTTCTCGCCCAGCCCTTCCGCAAGCGCGACCCCGCCGGCCAGAAAAAACGGAACATCTGCGCCAAGCGACGCGCCGATTTCACCCAGGCGAGCAGGCGGCAGTGCAAGCCCAAACAAACTGCTCACGGCAAGAAGCGTGGCCGCCGCATCGCTGCTGCCGCCGCCGAGACCGGCTTGCGACGGGATGCGCTTGTGCAGGCGGATGTGCAGGCCGCTGTGATTGCCGGACAGAATGCTGCGTGCCGCCGCGATTTTTTGCCCTCGCACGGCGGCTTTGTGAACAAGATTTGTTTCGTCCGCCAGCACACCGCCTGCTTCTTCGCCTGTGACTTCCAAATGAACGCCCGGTCTTTCGGGAACGGCGGTCACTGTCAGCGTGTCGTGCAAGGCAATTGTCTGCATGACGGAGCGGATGTCATGAAAGCCGTCCGGGCGGCGCGGACCGACATCCAGCGTCAGATTGATTTTGGCATAGGCAGGAAGGGTGATTGAGTTCATAACTTCCAACTTGGCTTATAGCTTCGCAGAGGCCGACAGCGACTCTGAAAGCGCGGCGGCGAAGTCTTTGGCGGTCGCTTCCTGAAAATGCGGCAGCCGCCGAAATGCATCGCCGAGGCGGACTGCGCCGTACTTGTCGTCAAACGTCAACGCCTGCCCGATCAAGTAGCGCATTCCCGGTTCATCCCGGCGGGCCAGCCAGACGGGACTTGGACCAATTTTTTTGTAGAGCGCAAGAGGCGGGGCGATCAAGAGGCGGTCAAAGTTTGCCGCGCCGCTGAAGTCGCCCCAAACAGCCGCCACTTCCGCCGGGCCGTCCGGCGTCCGCTGAAGCCAGCGCACGATCAGTCGCTCGCCCAAGTAGCCGTTGGCCCAGTATTCCGGGGCGTCATAGCCGCCGATGGCCGGCAGGGCTAAGTGCGAATACTCGTGGACCACTTCGCGGACCCATTCGATTGAGGAGCGCGGCGTTTGAAGGCTGTACAAGTACAGGTTGCTGCGCCACTGCTCTCCGCCGGTCTGCCCGCCCGTGCAAAGCCAAACATCGAACGGGGCCGTGCCGTTTGCCGCTTCGCGCCCCGTCTTTTGGACTAGGATTTGATGCGCCAGCGCCAGCAGGCCCGCGATCCGCCCCGCCAGCGGGGCATCACTGCCGGACGCATAGTGCACTGTGCAAAACAAGGCCGACTTCTGCGAAGAGGAGCCGAAAACGGGTAAATACAGGTAAGTGACTTTGGCGAACTTCCAGCCGTGCTGCGGCTCGGCGGCAGCGGTCGGCAGGTAGGCATTGGGAACAACCAGGGTGCCGAGGCCGTAAGGCAAAGAAGAAGTTGTCACCGGCAAATCAGGCAGCAGGTTCGGATCAAGCATTGACGGCAGCCCGGCGCTGACGGAAGCTTCCAGTGCCTGCGCTGCCGCGCGAGACTGCGGCTGAGATTTGTGCGCGGCGGCAAGTTCCGCCAGCGTTTGCGCGGCCTGGGCGGGAACAAGAACAAAAAGAAGCAGAAACGTAGCGGCAACCAAGCGAACCATATCGCCATTATGACACAGATTTCTCCAGTCTGGGAGAAGACAAAAGCGAATACTATGAGACATCACATCAAAGCGTTAGTGCTGACCGTTCTTGGCATCACTTTGTGCCGGCCGGTCTGGGCGGACGTGCCGGACCTTTCGGACATTCCTGATATTCCCGTTCACACGGTTTCGCCTGCTCCGGCGCTTTCCGCCCGCGACCGCAAGCAGATGGCGGACGAGATCAAGCAGGGCCAGGAAGCCGCAGACGAAATTGCAAGGACCGCGAAATTCGACAAAGATCAAGCGGACAACGACCGGGTGAACCGAATCGGCCAGCGCCTTGCGGCAGTGGCGGACGTGACTCAAATCCCGAACGGCTTCGGCAATGACCATGTGTTCCCGTTTACATGGCATTTTCACATCATTGAAGACAAAGCCATCAATGCGTTTTCGCTGCCCGGCGGCCAGGTGTATGTCAATTCCGGCCTGCTGAAAGCCGTGCGCTCCGATGACGAGCTGGCCGGCGTGCTGGGCCACGAGATGACCCACAGCGCCCATCATCATATCCAGGAATTGTCGCATGAGCAAAGCAAGATGTCTTCAGCCATGCTGGCCGGACTGCTGGCCGCTCTGGTTGCCCATGTTCCGGCACAGGACATGGGCGGCCTGCTGGCTGGGGCGCAGTATTCGGCGGTCGGTTACATCAACTTTCACTTCAGCCAGCCCGCAGAGCGCGACGCCGACCACGGCGGCACGATTCTCATGGAAAAAGCCGGGTTTGATCCTGTGGGGATGCTGACTTTTATGGAACAGCTTGGTGATTTTGAAAACCGGGGGCCGAGCGTCAACGCGGGGATTTTTCAGGATCACCCGGAAACCTCCGAGCGGGTTGCCGCCATCAGCCGCGAGCTTGGGGAAATGAACGTGCCGGTCACCACCGGCGCGGTCCGCAAAGTGACGGCTGCGCCTCATGCCACCGCCCATCAGGACCCGGCAGGCGGGATGGACATTATCTTCAACAAACATTCGCTGCCGACGCTTGCCGACCCTGACGGCGACCGGGTGCCGGCGATTGTCAACAAGTTTAACGCTTCGCTTGACGCCGGATTGCAGCTTTATCAAGTTGGGGCCAGCGGCAACCAGGTTTTGCTGTCAGACCGGCCACTGATCACGATTGTCCCGAACGATGTCGCGCTGCACCCCGGCTTGTCGCCCGATGCGCTGGCCCAGGCCGCCGCCGACGCCCTGCGAAGCGGCATTTATGCCCAATCGTTCGTCAGCGCCAAGCCGGCAGAGTAAGCTTTTTGCAAAAAAAAGTTTCGCAAACACTTGACAAACCGCAAAACGCGCGGGTATCATTGCCCCCGTTACCGAATTTAGCGAAAGGAGCAGCCGAGTACAATGTTTAACGCCTATATCACCATCAGCGCCAGTAAAACAACCCAAGAGCGTTTCCAGCCTGACCACTCAGGTTTGGGGCTGACGCTTGCCGGTGTCCAAACCATAAATTCGGCTGCTTCCTTTGACGGAGGTCTTCTCTTCTAACACGTTTCCCCTCGTGTTTTTGAAAGAAAAGACGCCCCCGCAAAGGCCAAAAGCCAAGCGGGAGGCGTCTTTTTCTTTTTTATCCACACAGGAGAACACGAGCATGACAGACATCACGTTATTTGACGAAATTGAACCGCCGGCTGAAGACATGGCTGCGCCGCCGCTGTGCCTGGTGCATTATTTTAGTGCAGATCCCGATCCGCCAAAGCGCAGCGCCAAGCCGCCGGGAACCGGCATTGTCGGACGGGTTGCCGAGCGGCACGGCAATTTGATTATTTTGGAGTTCGCCCCTCCGCCGAAAGCGGGCGGGGCAAAACGCAGCCGCGAAAAGTTCTTCGCAAAAATCGCCGACGCGCTCTTTTTGCTAGTATTGCTGCTCTGCGTGATCGGCTGCCTGGCAGCCTTTCGCTTTTGACACAAAGAAAGGAACAAGACACAGAAAAGAGACGCAGGACGTTCGGGCCGTAGTTTTGGGTTATCTGGCACCTTAGTTCGACTCTAAAGCCCGGCAACGGGTTGATCCCAAGACGCCTTTTGCCTGAACGTCCTGCCTGCTTTCAAAACAAGTCCGGTTCGGGCCGGAGCGTATAGGTTATCCACCATCCTTTGGACACAGCAGTTCGGGAGAAGTGCGCCGGCCTAAGCGGCTGGTTCCATGCCCCATTGCACATTTGCCTGAGCCATTTTTAGAAGACTCATTTCGTGGGAAGCGTAGCTCAGCGGCAGAGCACGATCCGTTTTCCGCCCTTTGCCTGCGCCGCAAGCGCGGGCCGCTGGACAATGGTTATCGCTCATAACGACGTGGTCGGAGGTTCGAGTCCTCCCGCTTTCCACCACAACTTGATAGGCAAAGGTTCGGGCCGGAATGCCTGGGTTATCCTCTCACGATAATTGCCCAGCATATCAATTTGCCTGAACTGTAATGACTATCAATAGGGGGCATAGCTCAGTTGGTAGAGCAGATTCATCGCTGCCACTTTGCCCAGTCTGGGCCGCGAGACGATGGTTATCATGTCATCGGTTCGAGTCCGATTGCCTCCACGACAACTAAATAAAGTAAGAGACTAACGGTTCGGGCCGACGGTGCTGCGTTATCTAACTATAGGGTCTTAAAGTAGCATAGCGGAGGTGACTCCGTGCGCGAGCAACGCAACTCTCTTTGAGAGGCGCGGCGCGTGTCCACTGCCAAGCAAGACTTGGTGCAGGGCGACGGTGGAAACACTACCGCAGACCAACATTTGCCTAAACTCACATGAAGAGTGTGGCGGAATTACAGACGCGCGTCGCAGCCGCAAGGCATACCCATTACCGATCCTTGCCTGCTTGCGGGCCGCAGGCTGATAGTTATCTGGACGACGTTGCCGAAAGGCAGTGCAGGTGCAATTCCTGCCGCTCTTCAGCTTATAGCCGGGGGTGTAAAAACCCCCGGCAAAGAAGCGTCCTGCGGACGAAGATGCATAAATTGGGCTTCTCTGTGTCCGAAGGACATTTCTTGCCGGGGGTTTTTACACCCCCGGCACCCTGTAATCCGGACGGGCCGAAGTGTTTGGGTTACCACTCCAAATGGATCCCGCGCAATGTAGGATTGCTCCCAGATGCGTTCTCTTGCCTGTTCGGCACTCGCCTGGCGCAATAAGCAGCGCGGGCCGATAGGAGAAAAAACAATGACGTACTTGAAGACGATAATGAACAAAAAGAAGACGCCGCAGAGCCAGCCGATCCCCGGCTCGAAGATGACGGTCAACAGCGCGGGCGGATACACGTTCGCGGTGGACGACTGGACGCGGCTGACGCGGTTCCTCGTGCTGGGCAGCGAAGGTGGCTCGTACTACGCTTCCGAGCGGAAGCTGTCGCTGGAAAATGCGGACGCCGTCAAGCGGTGCATTGCTGCCGACGGGCCGCGCGTGGTGCGCGAGATTGTCGCCATCTCGGAAGCAGGCCGTGCGCCGAAGAATGACCCGGCCCTGTTCGCCCTTGCCATGGGCGCGGCATTTGGGGACGAAGACACCCGGCGTCAGGCGCTGGCGGCTTTGCCCGCCGTTGCCCGGATTGGAACGCACTTGTTCCACTTCGCCGAATATGTGGACGGGATGCGTGGATGGGGGCGGGGACTGCGCCAGGCGGTCGGCAACTGGTACGCCGGGATGCCCGCCGACAAGCTGGCCTACCAGGCCGTGAAGTACGGGCAGCGGGACGGCTGGAGCCACCGCGACCTTTTGCGCTTGTCGCACCCGAAGCCGCAAACGGAGCAGCATTTCGCGCTGTACCACTGGCTGACGCAGGGGTGGGAAGGGGTCGGTGAGATGCCGCACCCGGACGCGTCCCTGCGCTTAGTTTGGGCAGCGGAGCGGGCGAAGACGGCGGGAACGGCGGCGCAGGTTGCCGGACTGATCCGTGACTACCGCCTGCCGCGTGAAGCGGTCCCAACTCAGTGGCTCAAGGAGCCGTCGGTTTGGGAAGCCTTGCTGGAAGACATGCCGATGACGGCGCTCGTCCGTAATCTGGCGACTTTGACCCGAATCGGCCTGCTGACGCCGGGCAGCGACGCGGCGCGAAAAGTTGTCGCGGACATCACGAACGAAGACCGTCTGCGGAAGGCGCGGATTCACCCGATTGCGGCGCTATCCGCGCTGAAGACATACGCCCAGGGACATGGCGAGCGCGGCGGCAACACCTGGACTCCCGTGCCTGCCGTCGTGGGCGCACTGGATGCGGCGTTTTACGCCTCGTTCGGCAGCATCACGCCGACCGGCAAGCGCTGGCTGCTGGCGCTGGACGTGTCCGGCTCGATGGACGGCGGGCAGGTTGCAGGCGTTCCGGGCCTCACGCCGCGTGTCGCCAGCGCAGCCATGGCCTTGATCACGGCGGCGACGGAGACGCAGCACCGGATGGTTGCGTTCACTTCTTCGGGAGCTGGCTACGGCGGGCAGTGGGGCGGGGGAGAAACAGCGCTGACCCCGCTGTCCATCTCGCCGCGCCAGCGGCTTGACGATGTAATCAAGACGACTTCGGCACTGCGGCTGGGCGGAACCGACTGCGCCCTGCCGATGGTTTGGGCGCTGAAGAACCGGGTCGCGGCGGACGTGTTCGTCGTTTACACGGACTCAGAAACGTGGGCGGGGAACATTCAGCCGGTGCAGGCCCTGCGTCAGTACCGGGACGGGATGGGCATTGCCGCCAAGCTGATCGTTGTCGGAATGGTAGCCAATTCGTTTACGATTGCGGACCCAAACGACGCCAGCATGATGGACGTTGTCGGATTTAATACGTCAACGCCGGCGGTGATGAGCGACTTCGCCGCCTCGTAAGCCAAGCAGAAATAAGCAAATACAGCATCGCCCCAGGAGAGATCTCCTGGAGCGATGTCTGCTTCTTAGTGCATCTGTTCTTCGGTGAACGTCTTGCGAACAAAAGGATGGGTGCTGTTCAGCTCCAGCACCGGAATCTCGTTGCCGTTATAGGGGTCAACGTAAAAACTGCTGAGGAGGACGCCTCGGTCAAGGGCCTCATCAATCAGTTTGTGGATTTCCGACAGCTCCCGCTGACACCAGCGGTCGGAATGCGGCGGGGCAGCCTGCGGCGGCAAATCCGCCGGGTCCCAGTGGCCTTTGTTGTACAGGAATTTCGCCAGCAGGCGACGTGCAATGTAGTCGCGGGAGCTGTTGTCAATGTCATTCGCCGTCAAAACAATGTCTGCGAAATCCAAGCGCAGCTCGGCGGGGATATTGTCCGGCTCCGCCAGAACGGCGGCGACCGGCGCGGGCACCGGCGGCGGCTTGACGACCTGCGCTTCATCCTCGGCCAGCCAAACACGGTTGACCGCGCCCTGCTTTTCAATGAAGATCAATCCCTGCGTCTGCATCTCCGCCAGCAGGTCTTTGAGGCTGTCCAAACCCTGTTTTTCAGGGCTGAATCGCGGAGCGCGGCTCCGCATCCGCAGGCCAAGCCAATGGATTAAGGGCGGATAACTGCCCTCGTCGGCTTCGCGCTGCTCGCGGATGAGCTGCATCAAAATCACCTGCGCGTCCGATGCGCTCATCTCCGGCAGGGCGGCTTTGGGTGCAGAGATGATCAGGGCGGGGATTGCAGGCGCTTCCGGTTTAGGCGGGGCAGCGTCAGGAAGCGGCTTGGGCGGCTCGGCGGCGGGAGCCGCAGCCGGCGGAACGGCTTCCACCCGGTCAATATCCTCGTCATAAAAGAGGATTTCGTCTACGACACCTGCCAGCCGGCTGGACGTGCTGCCGGACACGCCGATCATGACCACTTTTGCCCCGCGCCGCCGCAGAGCGGCGGCAATGTGCAGAAAGTCGGCGTCCCCCGCCACCAGCACGAACGTCTGGATGCGCGGCTCGGTGAACGAGACTTCCAGGCAGTCCAGGCTCATCCGCACGTCCACGCTGTTTTTAACCCGCTCCTGCCCAAACGGGCTGCGCCGGGTCGGGACATACACCGGCTCAATGCCGGCCTGATACAAGTTCATCTGGTCCCACGAGCGCCGGTGGTAGTAGTCCTGCCAGTCGGCGTAGGCACGCAGAACGGTGGGCCGGCCGTAACGCTCCTGGACTGCCTGCATCAAGGCGGGGATGTTCGGCAGCCGGCTGACTTCGTACAAACTGTATTTGAAGTTTTCCCAGTCAATAAACAGCGCGACGCTTCCTGAAGAAGAAGCCGGGGAAGATGGGAAAGGGGGCATAAGAAAGTCTTTTAGAAGGAAGCAGGCAGCGGTTAAACCGCCTGCTGAAATACGAAAGAAAAAGCTGAAATCGAAAGCGGCTACCAGCCGCGACTTGCCATCAGCTCTTCTTTGGGCAAAGTGCTGATGTTGATACCGACCATCGGCTCACCGATGTTGCGGGACACTTCGGCCAGGATCTCCGGGTTGTCGTAGTGCGTGGTTGCGTCTACAATTGCTTTCGCCCGGAGCTTCGGGTCACCGGACTTGAAGATGCCGGAGCCGACAAAGACCGTCTCAGCGCCGATTTGGCGCATCAGCGCGGCATCCGCTGGGGTGGCGATGCCGCCCGCGCTGAAGTTCGGCACGGGCAGCTTGCCGGTGCGATGCACTTCCAGCACCAGCTCATACGGTGCGCCCAAGTTTTTGGCTTCCGTCATCAGCTCTTCCACAGGCGCAGCCTGAATGCGGCGAATGTCGCGCAGCAGGGTCCGCATATGGCGCACGGCTTCAATGACGTTGCCGGAACCCGCCTCGCCTTTGGTGCGGATCAGCGCCGCGCCTTCGCCGATGCGGCGCAGGGCCTCGCCGAGATCGCGGCAGCCGCAGACAAACGGGACTTTAAAGTCGTGCTTATAGATGTGGAACATGTCGTCGGCGGGGGTCAGCACTTCCGACTCATCAATAAAATCTACGCCGAGCGCTTCTAAAATTTGCGCTTCCGCAAAGTGGCCGATCCGCGCTTTTGCCATGACCGGGATTGTCACCACGTCCATGATTTCTTTGATCATCTGCGGGTCGGACATGCGGGCCACGCCGCCTTCGCGCCGGATGTCCGCTGGGACACGCTCCAGCGCCATGACCGCGACTGCGCCCGCTTCTTCCGCGATAATCGCCTGCTCCGGGTTGATGACGTCCATGATGACGCCGCCCTTCAGCATTTCCGCAAGACCTACTTTGATCTGCCAGGTTGATTTCTGCACCCCTAATTTTTGCTCATCCGCCATTTCGTTGCCGTCCTTCTAAAAGTAACCATCCAAAAGAAACATATTTATCCGCTGTTGGAATAAGTTTACCCGAAACCTGCCGTGAATGGCAAGACACGCAGGAGTTGTCACGCTTCAGCGCGAACAAGCGGCTATGCATCGGCTTCCCAAACGATTACTTACACCCAAGCAGCGGCGAACACGGTATATTGTTTGGGCTGCCGCCGCCCTGCTCCTTGCCGCCGGCTTATTCATCTACGCAGACGTTCAGCGCGAGTGCCGCTCCATCTGCACGAACATCGCCGATGCCCCGGCTCGCCCCGTTGCGATTGTGTTCGGCGCAGCAGGTTCTATTCTGGAAGACCGCGTCACCACAGGCGTAGAGCTTTACAAAGCCGGCAAAGTCCAAAAGCTGCTGATGACCGGCGACAACAGCCGCAGCAGCTACAACGAACCTGAAGCCATGCGTCAGCAGGCCATCGCCGAAGGGGTTCCGGCGTCCGCCATTGTCTGTGATTACGCCGGCTTCCGCACCTACGACAGCTTGTACCGCGCCCGCACCATTTTCGGCGTCACGTCCGCCCTGCTTGTCACCCAGCGTTACCACCTGCCGCGTGCACTCTATATTGCCCATCACCTCGGCATCAACGACGCCGTCGGCGTTGACGCCGCCAAGCGCCGTTATGTCGGTCAATGGAGCTTTGACATTAGAGAAATTGCCGCCGTTGAAGTCGCCTGGGTACAAGCAACCATTACCAAGCCACATCCCAAATTCTTAGGCAAGCCGGAGCCGCTGTTCGCGGCGATAAAGACGGAGGACAAGCATGGCACTTAACCTGCACGACCCAGCGACCCGCCGCCGTTTCTATATCCAGATGGCGAAAAAACGTGTCCGCCCCGGCAGCGGCAGCGGCCCGGAAACTCTCTGGGCCAGAACTTGGAGACGCCCCGTGTTTGACCTCCGCACCATTACCGCTGTCCCCTTCGTCGTTGTTGGCGGCGTTGCCACGCGGCTCTACGCCCCGGAGCGCGTGACCGACGACTTGGACATTCTGATCGAAGCGAAGAATGCAGAAAAACTTTCTGCTGATTTGACAGGCGGCGGCTGCCAAAGACTCGGCAACTTGTCCATCGGCGGCAGTCACTGGCGGCTGCCGGATGGCATGGCACTCGATGTGTTAGAGGAAGACGCGCTGTGGGCGGTGGAAGCAATCGCAAACCCCGCGTCTGCTCCAAAT